>CAZGIY010000005.1:8917-39972 GCA_964526445.1 uncultured Candidatus Poseidoniales archaeon | reverse complement strand
TGACAGTATATCCTGGAAACGAGTTGGAAGCAGGAAATCATACTGTTTACCTTCGTATCACTGAAGTGGGTGACTCTGATGAACCTAGGTACTTCGATTTGCCCTTGGAATTTGAGATAGAGGAAGACATGCCTGACGACCTACAAATCATCCAGATATCACCTGATTTACCGATGCAGGCGGGAGATAAGCGGCAGATGGAATTCAAGGTAGTGAATGGCAATAATGTCGACCTCGAATTATTGCTGGATATCGATGGTCCATCAGGTTGGGATGTTGACATTGAATCGATACCATTCATCGGAGTTGAAGCATTTGATGACAAGACTTTCACCGTGCTGATTATCGCTCCAAGTGATGGAGTGAGAGATGGGGATGTCGAGCAAATCACTATCACCGCAGAACCCCTGCACAAGATCACACCATATGGTCCGGATTATGTCAAGACCAAGAAGGTCCAGATCAAGATTGATTGTAGCGGCGGAGTCGAATGTTTGATGCACGAATTAACCTCTCCAAGACAGTCTACCTTGGCCGCCGGAGGAGGACTTCTTCTATTGCTGATATTCGCAGCATTCCTACGAGGTAAGCGCTCAGCGCAATATGTAGAGGAATTTGTTGACGAAGAAGATCTTGCGTTTAGCGATGAGACTGAGGCCGTCGAGCAGAGCCTTGAAGAGATCCCAGAAGATGATTGGGATGATGAAATAGAGATGCTCGATTAGAGCGGAATCGATTTCCCACAGGGGCCCGTAGGGCCCTGTGGGTGTATGAACGATGCTCCATTCGCCTTATGTGCCTTCGATTCACCCCTAGATATGGTGTTCACGTTGTCACGTCACGATGTTGCCTCTAAGCCCGCCACAGTATCACGTTCTGGAGTTCTTCAGGCCCGCAAGTCGCTAGGCTTGGTATTCCTGATGATTTTCTCTTCATTTGCTGCAATTCAATTCAGCGCTTGGGAGGTTATGGCTTTGAACGATGCAGATCAAGATGGCCTGTCTTATGCTCAGGAATATCTTCTCAATACGCAGCCAGCAGACCCCGATACAGACGGCGATGGTCTTCCTGATGGTTGGGAATGGAAATACGGTTTGGACCCATTGGATGCTTCAACCACTGGTGATGATGGCGCTACTGGAGACCCTGATGGAGACAATCTGAACAATTTGAAAGAATATCTTGTCAACATCCCTACAAATTGGGATTTACCCTCAACTACGTATTTGGATAATGGAGTTTGGTGGAATGGGACAGTTCCGGTCAGAGGGTGGTCTGAGGAGCATGTATTGACGCTGAATACCCCTGCTTGTGGAGACCCTGGCAATGACGGTAACGGTGGTTCAGTCATTCTATGTGATGAAGATCCACCCGGGGATATTTGCAATGACAATATCGACAATGATGGAGACAATCTCATGGATATGGCTGATCCAGACAATGATGGTGATGCTAATTGTGGTAGCAATGACGATGATGGCGATGGTCTGATCGATGAAGATCCAGATGGCTGGGATACCGATGGAGACGGTATGGACGATGGTTGGGAAGAAGCGAATGGATTGGATCCAACTTCGGCTAGTGGCGACAACGGTAGTGGGGGGGACCCGGATGGCGACGGTTTGATCAATATCTACGAGTACATCAATCCCGGTTGGGATAGCCAGTGTGGAGGCAGTGATTGTTTCCAGCCGGGCCCTGGCCCTGGTGCAACTGCAACAGTAACTCCATGTAATCCTCTACCTCCTTCAAATTGTCTAGGGACTGCTGAGGTCGATTCCTTCACCCAGACTGATCCTTTGAGGGCAGATACGGACAAGGATGGTGTGAACGATGGTGATGAGGCGATTGGCAACCTGACCGATCCTACCGCTGCTGATACCGATGGAGATGGAATCTCGGATGGTATCGAGATTAATTCAGCATATGGTAATCCCGCACAAGCAAGTGATCCAAGGAATAACAATACTGACGGAGATCAATTCGATGATGGCGATGAGGACAAGAATGGAGATGGACTTCTAGGTGCTAACGAGACTGATCCTACACGTAGAGAAGATGCTGGTGATGAGGATCAGGACGGATTCCAGAATTGGGAGGAGAACATGACCTGTACTTTGTGGGATGTGGCAGATACCGATCATGGAGGTATAGGGGACTATCAGGAAAGCGTCAATCACAGCACGGATCCTTGTGATTCATTGACTCCGTTCCAAACAACACACTCAGGATATGCATCCCAGCGTCTGACTTTGGTCGACCCAACAGGCTTCAATCCTGCCGGTGGTTCAGGATACTACAATGCCTCAGGTGTCTTGACCGCTTTTACCTACACGGGTCTACAGGGTTCGGTATTGATTGGAGTCCCAGTTTCTCCACCGATTGGAACGGTTACTGTAGAAAATTGGAATGGTTCATTCTGTCACACATCAGCGGTAGCGGATGGTTCAATTTCCACCGCCCGAACGTATTGTGACGATGATTATTCAGATTCTGATGGTGACGGTTTAGCAAATTGGGAGGAATTGCGAGGCGTTTATGGATTCACTTCCAATCCTGGATTGACCGATTCAGATGGTGATGGTGAATCAGATTTTGATGAGGTAGCCGTAGGCTTGAAGACCGATCCACGAGATCCATGTTACAACAGTCTTGATACAGATGAGGATGGATTGAACGATTATTTCGAAACCAGCACGAGTTGTACATTAGAAGCGATAAACATCAACAATGGCACATTTGACCTCTATGTTACCGACCCCAATGTTTGGGATACCGATGGAGGTGGGATAAACGATGGTGCCGAATATCTTGATTCTACCAATCCTGAGTTAGGCAATGCTGCTGACGACATACATTTGTCTGATTACGATGGAGACGGCATTCCCGATGAGATCGAGAATATTTCTGGTACCAATTGGCTTGATCCGGACACGGATGGTGGAGGTATGTCAGATGGTCTTGAATGCCCCTTGCCATTCCCATTCACAGGATGTAACGGTTCTGGATTCAATCCATGGGACCCTAGTGACGACATCGTTTCGAATGAAGTCATCTTCTATGCTGAGAACACTTCAGGAGTAGTAGATGCCAACCAAGTCCACTGGTGGAGACAATATACCTATGATAATTACACTACAGCAGCATATGGAGTAGATTCAAATGTGCATCCGACTGAAGACATTACTTTAGTTTACAATAATGGCAGTGAACTTCCAGATATATCCTTCCAAAATGGAACTGCTTCTTGGAGAATAACCTTCAATGCGCCAATAAGTAGCGGGCCTTTCCCTATGCCAAGTAACACTCAGAATATTACTTCTGCAATGGATGGGACAGCAGAATTCACGCGTTCTCATTTGACGCATAGATATGATGTCAAGGCGAATACTGGTGCTCTCGTCGAGATCAATGTGGTGCAACCTGAGGTATTCTATTCTGATACTGTACGTTCCAATACGATTGCGAAGTCAGGAATGACGTATGAAACTGCATTGGATTCTGAATTGACGGACCCCACCTCTCCATTATCTTACGTATTCAACGTTACTAATGCGGTGATATCTGAGGCTGGAGCAACCAGTGCTTGGCAAAAAGCCGAGGCAATCCAAGACTTCTTGATCAATGGAAATGGTAGTACTGAGTTTGTGTTGGACAGTAACGGTTCCAGTGCTGTCAACTCTTTTGATTTGACGAATCATCTCTTGTTCGCAGCAAAGAGAGGAACTTGTTCAGAATATTCTACCGCATTCGTAACTATGCTCAGATTGGCTGATATTCCGGCGCGAAAAGTTTCAGGTTACATAGGTGGAATCTGGAATGGTAGCGGCTATACCGTCATGAGCGATCACCATTCATATTGGGGCGAGGTAAGGCTACAGACAAATAGCGGAAATGGTAATCTGGATTTGGGCTGGATACCATTCAGACCTTGTCCTGAAGCAGAGGTATTAGAAGTCGTGGATGAGACTTGGTCTCCAACAAGTTATGATCGAGATGGATCGGTGCCTATTGAAGTAAATGGAACCCTGCGATTCGCTGAGAATCAAACAGTTGCAGGTGGAGTGTCAATAACCGCATATCTTGTTCCTTCCGATGAGTTGTCGTTGGTTCCAGGGCCTGGTTCTTCAGCTGAGCGAGAACTTGGTATGGCCATAACAGCGGCAAATGGGACCTTCTCCATTATTGGAATACCTACAGAGGCCATCCATTCCGGTTTCCACAAGGTAGTATTCGTTCCGCGCACCATGGGAGTAGTTCAATCGCAATTGATTGAGCAAGATTGGTTCATCAACGTGACAGATGATGTTGTTTTGTCACATGTTGATCCTACCCCCGTCAATTCTCCAACTATTGGAGCGGGTGGCCCGCCTACGACCATCTCTGGAACCATGGCCTATCAGAACCCACCTGAACTTGTGCTTGAGGAACTTGCCAATCATACACTGTGGTTGAATTACACCACTACTCAAGATGGAGCGATAAGTCAACAGACCATTGTAGGGATAGGTGGTGCTTGGGAGTTCGCAATAACCTTGGACATCAACGAACCTTTCTCTAATATTACGGCGACTTTGGAATTTGCAGGGTGGACCGATCCAGATCAGTCTTTCACGGGGGCTCCTCATCATCTACGTCCCAATTCTCTGGCCATTAACTTCGTCGTCGAAGCGGCACCGAACATAACTGCAACCGTTCAAGGCCCGAAGGCCAATTCATCGCGTCTTGTGGTCGATTCCACCGTATGGATAAATGGAACTGCTGAAACTGTATCGACCCCGGCTACATTACTATCGGGCAATCTTCAGGTGTCGATACGTGAGAATGGTGCGATAACCTTTGAAGTCATAGACAATCTTTCGATTTCGGGAAACTACCAAACCTCATTCGTTCTGAACAGTTCAATGGTACAGAACATCTCGGCTGGAGCGATAGATTTGCGTTTGCGTTTCTATCCCAGCAATTTGAATTCTACTGCTGAAGCCAACCTCTCGAGCGTGGATCTTTGGATGATTAGCCGGATGAACATAACCTTCGACACTCCTACACACATCAGGGGCACTGGAGGTTCCTATACAATGACGGTACTGGATCACAGAGGATTTGAACCAGCGAATGTTTCTGGAATCTACACCAATAGTTTCAACGGAGGAGTTGTCAACACCACGACCGATCCAATGACTGCACAATTTACTGTCAATTTCAATTCTCCAGCCGGACTTGCTGGAGGAGATTATGTTTGGCAGACAGCCTTTGGTGGTTCTGATTATTTCGAGGCGGATTCCTTCTCAACATGGGCTCGTCTACAAGGAGAAGCGACATTCAACCCTAACCCGCCGACTTTGGTAAATGATTGGACACATATTGGAGATAGTAACTGGCTTGTTGCAGATCTATACGATTCGACTCTCACTCAGACGATCATTGGAAATAACTCGACAGTAGTAGTCTCTCTTGAGGATCCAATACTGGGCACGGTTGAGGTTGGTTCTGGAACAGTAAATGCAACTACCGGAGCTATCAATGTGACATTGGTCGCACCGACCTATTTGCCATCTGCGGTTTACGATTTGAATTTGATGATAATATTCGATCCTGTTCCCGGAACTGAGCACAATGATGCATACTACTTCTATTCCTTCGATCCGATGAATCCAACTACGGTCCCGTGGGGTATCAGATCTGAAGCAGTACTCAATTTCGAGAATTCAACTTACAGTACAGAAGTGAATCAATCGATTGATTTGGTAGTCGAAGTGACCGATGTGGCAAATGGAACCGCAATTCCTGGTGTAAATGTTGCATTCATTTTCGATTACGGTTCTAGCAATGTAAGCATGGGTAATGCGTTATCTAATGCAACGGGTGTGGCAGTATTAGCTTGGACTCCTGACTCCATCGCTCCAGACAAGTATGATATCGCAGCCGTTATGGCGGATGACCTTACAGATACACTAGCAACAAGTAATGCAGGAAGATGGCTTGGTAACATGAGTCAAGCGGAGTTGACCGTTCAGGTTGCAACCTCTATCGATATAGTCTTCCCATCTCGTATCATAGCAGGTGAATTGTTCAATCTCAATGGTACAGTCCTAGATGCGGACAACAGTTCTAGACCATTATCTTCTGGTGTGCGCTTGGATGTATTCTGGGCAGACAACCCTGCGGAAGTTTTGGCTAACGACGTATTGACCAACGAAACTGGATATTTCGACATCAACTTGACTTCGGATAGTGCTAGCAACGGTACTGTACGAGGTAACCATAACTTGGTTGTTCAGGTAGTCAACGAGTCCAATGATTTCTATCTCTTTGGTGCAGCGCAAGGAACGATACTTGTGATGGGTCAGACTGAGTTGTACGGTCCAAAACCAAGTTCTCCACAAACGGTATTACGTGGGGATTCGATTGAATTGGAGGTGACTCTTGAGGAATCTTCCAACATGAGTGCTCCTTTGCCTGGAGAGAAAGTTGCAATATTGTTTGATGAGACTTGGTTACCCGAGCAGACCACAGACGGTATTGGACATATCACATTCAATCATTCTGTACCAGATACCCAGCCGTTGGGTAGAATCAATGTCACATTCTACTACAATGAAACAGTCGACCTGCTTTCCACCAATTCCACGCTCAACACGGTTACAATCTCTTCAACCACTGTCATGTATGTGCACCCAATTACAGTTAATCCAGTGGCCGGACAGAGTTTCGAAATCAACGGTAGTGTTCTCTCAGACAATGGTTCAGGAATCATCAATCGCCATGGTGGACTGATGCCACATACAATACAGTTCAAGATTGACGATGTCACTACTGGATTCACCGTATCGGGTGGCTTCCTGCAGGTGAATGGTAGTTGGAATGCTACTGTATCATTGATGTCTAGTTTCCAGAGGGGAACGCACAACTTGACCGCTTACTTCATCACAAGCGATGTCGAATATCAAGAGTCAGAAGAGACAGAGTTATTCACTTCGAGAGGTTTCACCACAATGCAATTCATCTATCCTGTCATGAGTGGTGACTCTCCTACACTGCAAAGTGCAACCACTCGTAATGAGACATTGACAGTGCAGGTCAGGTTGCTTGAGAATACAGGGGACCCAGTTTCAGGCGGTACTGTGACAGTGAACCTCATCGGCACTAGTGTGCAGCAGGTAGTAACTACCGATAGCAATGGATTAGCTTGGGCTAACATGACTGTTCCGTTCGATTTAACTCCTGGGATAAACCAACTGAGTGCGGCATATGCTGGAGATTCTGCTCCAGACGGTCTTGAGGCTTCAAGTGCTAATGCATCATTTGTTGCTCTTGCACAAACTATCTTGAGTATAACCGATCATACCCAGATTTTGGTTGTCAATCAGGATTTCTACCTAAATGGTACTCTATACGATGATCTAGGCCTACCACTCTACTTGGACGGCAATGAATCCGCCGGAGTTATCGAATTGGTTATCGATGGAAATGTAACTATGTTTGTTCAATCCAATGCCACAACAGGAGCATTCAGTTTCGTATGGCAGGTGCCTCAGTCCTTCTATGCTGGAAATCACACAGTGGAAGTCAGGTATACTGCTGACCCTGTGTGGGGTAACCCCGGTTCCTCTGCTGCCTATTCAGCCAATCCTCCGTATTACCTTCCTTCTAATGCATCATCCATCTTCGGAGTACAGGTGCCAACCAGCATAGTTCTGTCCAGTTCTGGAGGCGACGTCGATCGTGGTGATACCATTTGGTTGAATGGAACTCTAGAGGACATCATCAATATCGGTCTTGGCAACAGGGCGCTTTCAGTGACATTGAATGGCGAATATTACAGCGTTGCATCAACTGACATGAATGGTGCCTTCAACATCCCTGTTATTATCCCAACAGAGACACCACTTGGTCCTGCTGAAATTGGGGTTGCTTTCGCCGGCGAGGAATTCTACCTCTCTTCCGGTGCTAACGGCACATGGGTACTTTACAGTCCGATTACCATAACGCTAGTGACCAATGAATCGGTAGCCATCAATGAGAACATGACGATTACTGGAACAGTTCTCGACAACAACCTTGATCCGGTGTTCAACCACACTCTGTTGCTTGAGATTGGTGGATTGGTTATCGCTTCGGATGTAGTTACCGATGCCAATGGCAGTTTCACCGTTGTATGGAGAGTACAGACTCTAGGTATTGGCGAGCATGTGCTATCTGCATATGCAGACTCTCAAGACTATTATCGCGCTGGGACTGGAAATACGACATTCTTCGTTGCTCACGAGTCAAAGATGACTTCCTCCTTCACTTCATCACAGTCTGCAGTTAGAGGAATGAAGTGGGACCTTGAAGGTAGATTGTACGATGATGATGATATCAACCGAGCAGGAATCCCTGGACAGGTTGTCGATATCTATCTAGACGGAGTGTTCTCCTCTTCAGTACTAACCGATGAAAACGGCTATTGGAGCGGTAGCATAACCATCGCTTACGAAGCTATGCGAGGTGAGCACAATATCAGTATGTTCTATGCTGGAAACCAGACTTTCATGCCTTCTGAGAGCAATTTGACCGGTATTGTACAGGCGCAGGTCGTACTCGATGTCACAGTGACTTCTGAGAATGTGATTCGTGGAGATTCACTTAGCCCAGTTGTCATGGAGGGTAGTTTGATCGAGGTGGGCGGAAATCAGAGCATTATCTCGAATGCCGAACTGTCCTTGTCTACAATATGTGGAAGTGATGGTTTGGAACCGTGCCAAGTAACTTGGAAGACTGACGGTTCTTTTGAGATTAGGGGGATTGTTGGGTTTGAACATGAGCCGGGGACTATCTACCTGATGATATCTTATGCTGGTAATGAGAGTCAATATCTCAACCCAGTTAGTGTTAATCGTTCAGTGGAACTTCAAGTTGATCTTGATTACGAGGTTAGTTTCGAGGATCTAGTTCCTGGAAAGCAGGATTCGGTAGAAGGAACGGTGATTATCTTCGATAAGAATGCTAGAGAACAGGGCATTAACATCAGAGTTGAGGGTATTCCGATAACTGCAAGGATTACTTCCGAAGGCACCAATAACACTGCTAACAGCGTTCAGATTCAGGTGACCGATTCTGCGGGAACTGCTTACTTTGAATTCTCTGCAGACCCACCATACAGTGATAGCGACTATTGGGGCTTGGTGTCTTTGGAACTCGAGATAGAGGATGACCGCGTTTCCGATGATTCTTTGTCGCTATTCCGTTCAGAATATTCCAATCAGGGTCAGATTGAGGTCAAGGAAGCCGCACCAGAATCCAAAACACCTGTTTGGTTCTATGTCGTTGCGGCTTTGGTTATTGCCGCTGGAATTGGTGGATACATGCTTTGGAAGAGAAGGGAAGACCACATCAAGGAATTGAGTGACATCTTCTCCTATACTGCCGAGTTGTTGGCTGCTGGAGACGAGATGCGCGAAGCCATTTACATGTGCTATGAGAACCTATGTCAAGTTCTGATGAAGCATGGATTCCTACGAAGGGATTTCGAAACTGTTCGTGAGTTCGAAATGGGTATCCGCAAGGCCTTGCCAATCAAGGAGACCTCGCTGATGAATCTAGATCAGGTATTCGAGGAGGCGAGATATTCTGCCCATGAGATGACTGAGCAGCACAAGAACTTCGCACAGGAGTCGTTGCGCGGTGTTATGCACGATATCGACACCATGGACAAGGTATCGATTCCGGCCTGAGTTTCCCAGTTTCCATTGCTAACCCTCATAGAGGGTCGCAGAACCGTATAGTGCATGGTGCCAGTAGAATCCTCATCTGCAGAAGGCGCCGAGATCTGGTTGGCACATGATGAGGCAAGGCCAGGTCAGAGCGAGATGATCGAACATATTGTTCGGGCCTTGGCTAATGGAGGGCATCATCTCGCTGCCGCACCAACTGGAATTGGCAAGACTGCTGCAGCATTGGCCGGTTGTATTGCGGAGATTCGTGGAAATGGTTCTGCAATTGAAACTCCCACGATTATGTTCCTTACTGGAAGGCAGTCACAGCACAGAATCGTTGTCGAGACTGCTAAATCAATCAATGCTCGACTTCCGGAGGGAAAGCGCCGAATAACCTTGGTCGACATGATTGGGCAATCTCACATGTGTGTTCAATCATTCGCCAAGGAGCACCCTGCTCTATTCAGCCGTCTTTGCAATGATATGAGGTCGAAGAGGAGTTGTCGTCCATGGTTGGAGAAGGCCCCTTCGCTGAGTGACCGAATACTATCGAACCCTTTGCATGTCGATGAGTTGGTCGAAGTAGCTCGCCATCACCGAGAGAATGGACGTTCCTGTCAGGTATGCCCTTGGAGGGCGGCTCGCGATTCCGCTGCAAGAGCAGATATCGTAGTATGCGATTACAACCATCTTTTCGATGATAATGTAAGGGATGCTACACTTTCTGCAATGGGTTTGAACTTAGAGAATCTGATTTTAGTAATCGATGAGGCACACAATCTACCTGATCGCATCAGAAGAGGAATGGAGCGAAGGATGACTAGCGAAATGGTCCGGAATGCGACATTTGAGATGGAGGAATATGCTTCGGATTCTTTGGAGGGTGCCTTTGAGAATCTCGATGACTCACCATCTTGGGTCTTGGAAGTGTTGAAGGTCCTCAGGCAGGAAGTTGTATCTCTGTTCAAATCGTTGAGTAAGCGTTTGTCTGAAAAGAGGGCTGAGCCCCGAAAATCGAAGAATGATAAACAGGTGGATGAGATAAGAATTGAGGCACAGGAAATCATGCAGGTGGTGTCTGATTCAATCGAAAAGGTGAATCGTTCCGGAGTACAGACCAAACTGGACTCCAAGGTGCGAAGGAATTCAGTTATTGAACGAGATATTACTCAATTGATCAGCACATTGTCCAAGGTTACCATAGAGGTCGACAAGACAGATGATGAAGAGGAGCGAGAATTGGCCTGTAGTCGCCTAGCTGCAATTCTGGAGATTCTTAACCAATGGGCAGAAGATGCTGCTCTCGTAGTAAGATTCGATGCCAAGACCCAGAATACCGCAATCTCGACTCACCTACTAGACGCAGGACTTGTATCAGGGCCAGTTCTATCTAAGGTACGTGGTTCGGTATTGATGTCTGGAACTTTACACCCTCCCTCGATGTATGCAGATTTGCTTTCGGTTCCTAAGAATGCAATGACATCACATTCCTACCCTTCGCCTTTTCTTGCTCAGAACAGACCGGTAGCAATCGCGGAGGATGTGACTACGAAATGGGATGGTAGGGGCAAGGAGAATACAGAGAGAATCAGAAAACACATAGAGGCCGTAATCGCCCAATCTAATGGGCACGTGGCGGTCTTTGCACCTTCGTATATTCAATTGCGAGAGTATGTCGGAGAACATAGATGGCGCACTAGTCGGGTGATTCAGGAAGATTCGAACTGGAACAAGTCAAAGGCAGACAAATTGTTGCAAGAATTAGAGGATGAACGTTCTAGAGGAAGGAAGGTTTTGTTGGCTGGAGTATATGGTGGCCGATTATCAGAAGGTATCGATTATCATGACAATCTTTTGTCAGCGGTGGTTTGCATTGGTATTCCAATGGCTCCTCCAAGTATCGTTTCGGATGCACTAAGGGAGTACATATCTGATAGATTCGGAAAAGGAAAAGGCTGGCATTACGCATCTTTCCAACCAGCGGTTAATGCAGTCATGCAAGCCATGGGGAGGCCGATCAGAGCATATGGAGACAAGGCATTCGTGTTATTGCTTGATAAAAGGTTGAAGATTCCAAATTACAAACGCTGTCTTCCCGATGATATGGAGCCGATATCCTGTGCTGATGCCGAAATGACCGATTTCTATGCTGCCCGTTTCTTCCGCTCCCGATGAGAGTGTTGATGTATGGCCGCCGTTGAGGATGTGCCATGCAGCCTGATGAGGAAGGTGTGCCCTCCGAGCAAGAAGGACATTTGCGTCAACTTCCTGATGCAGCTCATCAGGCCTTTGCAGAAACCGCTAATCATCTTGAAGAGGTCCGTTTCAATCACCAAAAGCTTCTGGTTGGTGCAGGTCTAGTTCCAGAGGCACATTTGGCGGATATAGATCCTGAAAGACAGGTCCAATGGTTGGCTGAATCATTCAATGGCAAAGTGACTGAATCGGGTTTCAGTCTGCCTTTGTTGGGTCTTGGCGAGGAGGACGTAGGGCTGAGCGTTTCCAGCGATAATGGATTGTTTACTCTGAAGATGGAATTAGGAGATCACATTCAAAGAAGTGCCAGATTGCCAGTTGGTGTTGTTGGAATTTCCAGTTCTTGGCAAGAGGGTTGGCTCAACATAACATTTGACAGGCCGAAGGCCAATGACGGCCAGCGCTGAATATTCAACTTGCTGGACCGGGGGAATCTGAGCCCCCTCGGTGTGGGGCCGAGGGGGTGTGTGGGTCGAATCTGTCATTATTGGCTGCTGCAGCGCGAGCGCGTAGTGCAATCCAGCCACTGGCAATACGAGGCATGGTCGGGGTGCCACCAGGGGAATTGTGACTTTCTGGCCTCTTTCCCCCTGGCGGCGTTTGCATCCCATCCCCTCTCATGGCTCTCACCAAATCTCTCACTGCTCAAACTCCTTCTTTCGAGTGATTCGTTCTCGAAGTTCTGCTGCAGTGGATTCGTATTGCTCATTTTGAGCGGTCAACTTGGCAATCATCTGCTCAAGGTGATTGTTTAGAGCAGTAGTGATTGCCGCTTCAGGAGTTACTCCCATCATTTCCTGTAGGTGTGCGAGTTGGAATTGCTGAGCCGTCCCGAGCTCTACAACTACCTTCTTCATAGAAGGAAGGCTTGGTTGATTATCGAACAGGAGTCTTAGCGATCTACGAATGACATCGCTTCTGTTACGCATTCCCCCTGTTCCAACGTGTTGGTCTAGGAGGGCAAGGTCATCGTCTGGGAGCCTGACTCCCACTAGATTACTCGGCCCGCTCATCCACTCATCTCCTTGCCTGTAAAATGAGCAGAAAGCATCCGGCATATAAACTGTTGCACAATTGTAAAACGAACTGTAAACATATGTTATACAACGCAGTAGTCCTTTTGCGATTATTCTTTCGCTATCGAGCCTAGCGAGAAGCATGGTTGAGCCGCTGCCGGAGGAGGGTGGCTGGAATTGCCTTGACGGCTTAATCAAACCAGCCAGTGCCAATGAGGTCCTGAAGTCCTTGATGGCCAATAAGACAATGACTACTGAAGAATTGGTACGAGTAACTAGATTGTCGAAGAGCCAGGTGGCTTCGGGATTACGAACATTGAGATGGAGAGGTTGGGTCTCCTCATCTGAATCGGAAAGTGCTAGACCTGGTAGATCTCCACATCTTTGGTCTCTATCCTTGAGTAGAGATGAAATCATCCAAACATTGGTCAATGAATTGAACGCAACATCTCATTTGTTGAATGATGCACTTAGGTCTTTGACAAAAGTACTGCGTAGTGATTGAGCAGGTTCGCAGACCATTGAATTCTGCTTGTTGAGAAGGATGATTGAGGCATGTTCAAAAGGGGCATTGCGGTCGCCGTTTCACTCGACAATGTCGAATAGAAGGTTTGCCTCATGAGCCTGATTGATGAAGTCTACGAGAGTGTGATTGCTAGAGACCCAGACCAACCCGAGTTCCACCAAGCTGTAAAGGAGGTCCTTGACAGTTTAGATCCGGTTTTGGAGCGCCATCCTGAATTTGCGGATGCCAATATTTTGGCACGTATGGTAGAACCTGAGAGAGTAATTCAGTTCAGAGTTCCTTGGGTTGATGACGAAGGTAATGTACGTGTTAACCGCGGCTTCCGTATTCAGATGAATAGTGCTATTGGTCCATACAAGGGTGGACTAAGATTCCATCCTAGTGTGAATTTGTCCATTCTCAAGTTCTTGGCTTTTGAACAGGTATTCAAAAACAGTCTTACTACTCTTCCAATGGGTGGTGGCAAAGGAGGCTCGGATTTCGACCCCAAAGGCAAATCTGACGCTGAAGTGATGCGATTTTGTCAAGCATTCATGGGAGAGTTATGGAGGCATGTAGGTGCTGATACGGATGTCCCTGCTGGAGATATTGGTGTTGGTGGTAGAGAGATTGGATTTCTGTACGGGATGTACCGCAAGAACGCAAATGAGTTCACAGGTGTGTTTACAGGAAAGGGCCGGACGTGGGGAGGTTCTCTAATCAGGCCTGAAGCTACCGGATATGGTCAGGTTTATTTCGCGAGAGAGATGCTCAAGACCAGAGATGACGAACTTGCCGGAAAGATTTGCTTGGTCAGCGGAAGCGGTAATGTCGCGCAATTTGCAACCGAGAAGGCAACTCAACTAGGTGGTATTGTTGTGACCATGTCGGATAGTAGTGGATTCATTCATGACCCTGCTGGAATCGATGCTGAGAAGTTGGCTTGGATTATGGATTTGAAAAATAATCGTAGAGGCCGAATCAAGGAATATGCCGAACATTTTGAAGGAGTTACCTATACTCCTTCCGACCGTAGTTTAGATTACAACCCACTTTGGGCAGTAGATGCGGATGTTGCTCTACCTGCTGCTACTCAGAATGAAATCAATGGAAAGGATGCTGAGAATCTACTCGCCAATGGTGTGTTTGTGGTCAGTGAAGGAAGTAACATGCCTAGTATGCCTGCAGCGGTCGATAAGTTCCTTCACGCTGGAATCCTCTATGCGCCTGGGAAGGCTAGTAATGCTGGCGGTGTTGCTACCAGCGGTCTTGAGATGTCGCAGAACAGTATGCGTTTATCTTGGACTCGTGAGGAAGTGGATGCAAAATTGGATGCTATCATGTGCGAAATTCACGCGGTTTGTGCAAAGACCGCAGCAGAATATGGCCAGCCAGGGAATTACATGCTTGGTGCAAACATCGCAGGTTTCCTCAAGATAGCCGACTCGATGTTAGCTCAGGGTGTCATCTGATCCATTCTGATTCGTGTTGAATCAGCCAGTTCTTTGTTTCTTGACCACCATGTCCGGAGTATTCTCCGATTTTGCCATCGTTTTTCAACACCCTGTGGCAGGGAACGATTAGACTAATTGGGTTGTTTGCCATACTTGTACCAACTGATCTTGCCGATCCCGGATGTCCAGCCAGTTCGGCTAGTTGTGAGTAACTCAGAGTTTCTCCAGGAATAGTAGAACGAAGTGCCATCCATACATCCTTCTGGAATTTACTCCCTTCCAAATCCAGTTTGACCGCTGGGAGTTCTGAACGTTCTAGGTAAGATTGTATCCACTTCTTGGTCGCATCCAGATTCATTCTCTGCAACATCGAAGGGCTCTGCATCGATTGCAGTCTTCTCCATCTACCCATTTCCTCTTTGCTTAGGAAGGTCAAACGCGTCAATCCCTTTTCCGATACTCGAGCAAGTAGAGTTCCACATGGAATTTCAATCAAGGCGTGGGCCTCAGTCACCATCCTTGTCACCACCGCCTTCTTCGGGGATTTCCTCCATTCCAACGATTTCGTAATTTGATGGGAATATGGCGACGATTATTCCGGCAATCAAGCAAAACAGGCCCCAGCCGAAGGATTGCTGTACGATGAATAATTCCAAGGCAATCGCACAAAGGGTAAGTCCACCGATGTTTGAAATCCATACCATTGATTTGAATGTAGAAAGACCAACACCTTTGGTGTTAGGCCCTCTTTTCGGCCCAAATTCTCCACCGAACCTCAATGCTTCTTTGTCTTCTGGCATTTCATCACCTGTCTAGCATTACTATTGCATCAGTAGGGCAGGCTAGTACGCAAAGTCTGCAACCAGTACATGCATCTCTGATGATCTTGGCCTTTTTGTTGACTTCAACATCCATTATCGGACTGGCCAAGGGTTTGTCATAGAGTTCGATGGCATCATCATCACAAACAATGATGCAGTGATCGCAGCCGATGCACAGGTTCTCATGTACGAAAGCGACAGCATCCTCTCCACCTTTGAGTGATTCCTTACGTTCTTCATGTAACTCATCGAGAGCTTTTCTGATACGCTTCTGCTCCGCCAGACGCCGTTTTTGTAGGTCGTCGACAGAGGTCATCAGGCCTGCTAAAGCAAGGTCGGTTTCAATCCTTTTGTGATAACGACATCATCTCGTCACCCATCGCTAACATGGATAGTTCGGCTACGAGTGCATGCCAACCTTCAGCGTGGCAAGTGATTTCATCAGGCATCTCTGAGCGTCCAAGGAATTGAGCACTTGGAGTATTCAGATTTTCGATATCTCCTTTCTTGGAATTATGTCTGTAGAACCAAGATGCAGCCTCACCATCGATGAGGTATACTACTGGTTCAATTGGACCGTTTTGAGAGAATCTGGTAGGAACCCCTTCTTGAATCAAGAAATTTTCAACATCGGCACCACCTTTGGAATAACTGAGTTTGTTCATCTTACGGTTTGAAAGATTCAGTAATTCCTCTCCTGATTTTATGCTAAGTATCCCTAATCCGTATGTTCCTCTATCATTCTTGACGAAAACTACCGGTTCCTGTTCTATTCCAAATTCTTCGTATTTCCTCTTGATTCCTTGAATAAAGTGATCGACTTCAGCAGCCAGTTCAATACGGCAGTTTTCTTTGTCTAAACACTTGTCTTTACTTACGAACCACGCAGTACTCAAGTGCCAAGGATCAATTCCGATTAATTCGCTCACTTCTTCGATGTATTTCTCTAGAATAGCATAGTGTTCAGATTTTCTTCTTCTATTCCAACCCATTTCTGGAGGAGGGCTGACTTTGAGTTTCTGTAGCCCTGGAAGTAATCCATCTGACAGGTCATTGTTCAACAGCACTAAGCAAGGGCTTCGGCCATGGACCAACAAGGAATCGGAATCGGCAACTTCTACTTGATCTAGTTTCAACGGCCCACTCAATCCATCTAATGAGCCATGACCTTCCAGTTCGGGTGACCCGACGGTGACTTCTAGGCCGGAGAACTCAATCAGTTTCTTGATGACTTTGAGGTTCTCAACGTATGCAGGGTTACGTGTGTGCGACTCGGGATAGAGGTGTACCCACTTACATTCATCATGCAACCTCATGATGTGATCATGTAGAAGTTCAGACACCCTTGTTTCATCTTCGGTTGCAATATTGTTGAATCCCGCGGGGAAATGGTTGGCATCGATGACGCTTGCCTTCCATCCAGAATCTCTGATATCTACACTACCATAGATTGGAACTGGAATCTGTTTTCTCTTTTCTTCAAACCACTTCTTCAATTCTGCTCGCTTGGCTTCAAGAAGATACTGATTATCGTCGAGAAAATTCATTTGTTCACCTCATAGCAAGTCGTCGAGAAGACCTTCTACCGACATGTTCTGTCTACCAATGCCCCTATCGATGATGTGCATTGATTCAAACAGACCTAGTCCTAGCGTAGTATGTGCTTGACCTTTGAGCCCCCGTTCTAGATTTTCATAGCGCGCTGATAATTCCAAAATGCGGGGTTTCATCTCAGCAAGGAATCTATCCAACATCTTCGGAGCAGTCGCTCTTCCCGCGGGCATCTTGGGACGCTTGACAACTTCTTTGGGCAGAGCCGTCAATGCAGCAGCAGAACGCAAAGCCTTCTTTTCATCACCCCATCTTGCACTTTTTGGTAATCTTTCATCCATCGGTAGTGCCAATGCCGTCTTCAGATGTGCTGAACCGAGGAAAGGAACCCTGATTTCAAGACCATGTGCCATGCTATGACGGTCGACTAAGCGCAGTTGGAAATTGCTCAATTGTCCTTCATCCAGTTCAAATTGCAGCGTTTTCTGTAAATTATCGAACATTGAGAGGTCGCGTTGCATATTCATTGCAGCCAATCTGCTTCGAATCAATTCCCGATGTGCCTCCAGTTCTCTGTAGCGAGGATATCCTGCGTGCAATTCATCTGCACCTTGTCCACATAGGCCAACGGTGACATCCTTGGACATAGTCTCAAACAATGGCTGGAAGAACATCTCAGTGACATCTAGGTCCTCACCGTGCCAAGACAAGCGAGGAACGGCTTTATCGAGAGAATTCTCATCGAGGATTCTCTGATGATGAACTAATCCTAAACTTTCAGCTACCAGCTCAGCAGCCTTCCAATCAGGGTTTTCTTCGTCTTCGGCTACAGTCCAACACTCTGGTATCGGTTGTCCAGCAATTTGAGCAGCGCGCTCCGCCAATCCTGCAACCAATGCTGAATCCAGCCCTCCTGAGAGGACAACTCCTACCGGAACATCAGACATCAAACGATCCGCTAAAGATTCGGTAAGTGAAGCTAGAAGTTTGCCTGCGTCCCATGTTTCATTTTGCTCAATTGAGTATTCCGCGTATTTGACTCTCTTGCGCAAGACAGCTTTCTCTCCTTCCAATCCCCATACCTCATAGGTGCCTGGAGAAACTTGTTCTACATCTTCAAACAAGGTGGTATCTCCTAGTCTATACTCAAATGCAATTCGAGTTTTCATCGCCTCCATGTTTATTTTTGGAAAGTACTCTTCATGAGATCTGAAGGCTTTGGCTTCAGAAGCGACAAGTAGTGAACCATCTACCAAGGTTCGAATTAGAGGTTTAACACCGAGAGGGTCTCTGGCCAGCGTCAATTCTTTGTTCTCTGGATCCCATAGGCATATGGCGAAAATCCCATCTAAACGCGATACCCAATCCTTGAATGAATGGTGTAAGGCTAGCACCGATTCTGAATCACCGCGTGTTTTCCAAGGGTATGAGGGCAGATTTTTCCTGATTTTTTCATGATTGTAGATTTCTCCATTAACCACTGTGACGCAACCATGATCTGAATGCAGAGGCTGATTTGATCCTGCAACATCGACTATTGCTAAACGAGAATGGCCCAAACCACAATCGTCGTCTTTCCAGATTCCTGAGCCATCTGGTCCACGATGCTGCAGCATGTCTGTCATACGTCTCGTGACTGATGCCGACGGCCGGCCGAGCATGGCTGCAATCCCACACATGCGAACCTTCGCCGACACCGATACCTTTCAAACCATTCTTGTAAGTTTGAATCAAGCGCTCCATAGAGGGAAGACGAACATGGTCACACAAAGTGCGATGAATGAAAGCAAGAAGACAAAGACATATGCACCCTGTGGTACTTCTTCAGCATCATCACCGCTCTGACTCATATTGTGAGTGCAAGGGTCGGCGACTTGTAAATATGACGAATCAACAGCCTTCTAAAGCCATGGTCCGAGGAGGACCGCAAGTCCTAGAGGAATGAGAATCATGGTTGCATTGTCATCTATCCATCGCAAGCGAGGTTTCTCTGCAATGACACAGAGCGGAGCGAATATTGGAATTAACCACCATGGAGTTTCCAACCACAAGAATCCAGCAAACCATATCGCTGCAACAGCTAAGGTCCCAATAATCAGGACATTGCGCTCGTCGATGCTCTTTCTGCGCATTTCACCAAGTAATGGATCACCCAGTGCCAATGAAGTGATCAATGGTGCGCCAATGGCGGCACCTAAATGCCCTACCTTTGGGGCCATTAGACAAGCCATCCCAATGGAGAACGCACCCCATGCCAAAGCGCTGACTTGTCCAGCCTCGTAATCACGTTGCCCGTAAACTGTTACTCCTGCCTTGAGTCTGATCATCTCTGCAAAAATTAATGCAAAGACCATGCTACTGGCTATCATCTCTCTAGTCATCGAAAGTCCGGCTAAATCGTTCCACCAATCTGTAATCTGTTCTCCTTTCCAATAATACATCCATGGGAGGATAATCATGCTGATATGGAATCCGCGTCGTAGCAGATGCCCTCCTCTTCCTCCAACCGAGTGTTCCAATGGGTCGGTTAATTCCACGCTTCCATCATCCATTTACTCATCTCCTTAGGTTGCTAATCGCTTCATCTAGATTCAATGAACCTTCCTCTAGCCCATCGATTATACTTTCTAAATCAGGATGGCTGTTCAACTGTCTCATCCATTCAGAGTTCAATTTCTCTCTCCATTTTGGCCTAGTCATGGACTGGCCTTCTGTCTCTAGAATTTTCTGAACCAGTTCAGAGACTCCGTCTCCAGTTTGTGCCGAGACCAACATGACCGGGAGATCTTTGGAACCTGCTGATAGTGCTTGTTCAATATCAGATGCTGCTGCTTCTGCCTGTGGTAAGTCAGATTTGTTGACAGCGATTAAATCTACCAATTCAATGATTCCAGCCTTTTCTGCCTGAATGGAGTCACCTCTACCTGGAGCCTCTACCAGTAAGATGGTATCAGCGACTGCAGCGATTCTGAATTCGGCTTGTCCAGAACCTACTGTTTCGACTATGATGTGCTTCCATCCACAATCCTTGAGAAGGTTGGTCATGTTTCCAATGACGCTAGGAACCGCCCCAGATTCTCCTCTCGTTGCAAGGCTACGCATGTAGATCAAGTCATCTACATCAGCAGATTGCATTCGGATTCTATCTCCGAGTAATGCTCCACCCGAAACTGGCGAAGATGGGTCAACTGCAAGGATGGCAACCTTTACTCCATCTTTGGCAAGAGAGGTTGCTATACGGTCTACAAGGCAGGATTTACCTACTCCTGGAGCACCAGTTACTCCAATCACCAGACCATCTTCTTCGGTGTTGAAAGACAAACCATTCTCCACCAATGTCAGGGCTCTGGACAAAGCCAAGCGACTGCCCTCTCTTGCTTCATTGAGTTCCATTCAGGCACCCCATCGCCAATCTTTTTCTTCACCACTGCCGATGGATTCTTTCTGCTGCAGACGAGAAGATACTTCGTCGACAAAGGAATTGATTTCCTCAGTAGTTGTACCTGGGCCAAAAATTGCTCTCATCCCAGCATCGAAAAGAGATTGCCTATCTTCATCAGGGATGATGCCTCCACCGAAAACTACCACATGAGTTAATTCGGCTTCAACCAGTAATTGACATGTGCGTGGAAATAGGTGGCCATGTGCTCCGGATAGTGAAGAAAGGCCAAGCAGATCAGCATCTTCATCCATCACAGTGCGGACAATCTGTTCGGGAGTTCGGCGTAATCCAGTATAGATCACTTCATGCCCAGCATCTCTCAAACAACGTGCAACTACCTTGGCTCCGCGATCGTGGCCATCGAGCCCGGGCTTGGCGATGACGATGCGCAGGGGCTTCGGCATGACCCATACGCGCAGTCTCTCATTGATGTGGATTGCGACCCTTGAATACTTCATCCGCCCCTTCAGGCTGCTTAGTAAGCAATATGAGGTGGCTGCCTGTGGTGGAGTTGAGCAGCATGGATACCACCAAGGAGAGGCTCGATGAATTGCGCCGTCGCAAGGCGCGTTCTGAGGCTGGTGGAGGGCAGCAAAGAGTGGATGCCCAGCACAAGAAAGGAAAGATGACGGCACGGGAAAGACTGGAGTTTTTACTCGATGAGGGTAGTTTTCAGGAAATCGACGCTTTGGTTGAGCACCGTTGCAAAGATTTCGAGATGGATAAGAACGTAATTCCAGGTGATGGCGTAATCTGTGGTTATGGAACCGTAGGAGGTCGCCCAATCTACTGTTTCGCCCAGGATTTTACTGTTTATGGAGGCAGTCTTGGAGAGATGCATGGGCTGAAGATTTGCAAGGTTCTCGACCTTGCTCTGAAGACTGGAGTTCCAGTCATAGGGCTGAACGATAGCGGTGGCGCTAGAATTCAGGAAGGCGTAGCAAGCCTTGGTTCGTACGCTGAGATATTCTTCCGCAATGTAAGAGCCAGCGGAGTAGTTCCACAGATTAGTGTCATTATGGGCCCTTGTGCGGGTGGTGCAGTATATTCTCCAGCGATTACTGATTTCGTCATCATGGTTGACAAGACTGCACACATGTTCATCACTGGACCTGAGGTCATCAAGACGGTCACTAACGAAGTTGTATCTTTCGAAGATCTTGGTGGTGCAGAGACTCATGGTAGCAAGTCAGGGGTTTCTCACTTCACTGCTGAGAACGATGAGGAGGCTCTAGAATTAGCTAGGGAATTAGTAGGAATGCTCCCCTCAAACAATATGGAGAAGCCACCTTACAAGTCTTCAAGCGATTCTGCCGATAGGTTATGCGAATCTTTGAATGAACTAATTCCTGATGAGATGGATAAACCGTACGAAGTACGAAAGGCGATAGAAGGGATTCTGGATGAAGGAGCATTCCTTGAAGTGCAGTCAGGTTGGGCGGCTAATATTGTCGTCGGTTTTGGCCATCTTACCGGAAATACTGTTGGTGTTGTCGCCAATCAACCGAGTATTTTGGCTGGATGCTTAGACATCGATGCTAGCGACAAGGCTGCGCGCTTTGTAAGGTTCTGTGATTCTTTCAACATCCCATTGATCACTTTGGTCGACGTCCCTGGGTTCTTGCCCGGAACTAATCAGGAATGGGGTGGTATCATTCGGCATGGTGCCAAGTTACTCTATGCATATTCTGAGGCGACTGTGCCGAAGATGACGGTGATTCTTCGAAAGGCATACGGTGGCGCATATGACGTAATGGGCTCTAAACATGTGCGCGCTGATTTGAACATCGCTTGGCCCAGTGCCCAGATTTCGGTTATGGGTGCTCAGGGTGCAGTAGAGATAATTCATCGAAATAGAATCAACAATGCCCGAAACCCGGAGCAAGAAAGAGAACGTTTGGTGGATGAATTCAATGAGGCCTTGTTGAACCCATGGAAGGCTGCTTCACTTGGTTACTTGGATGATGTCATCGAACCTCAAGATACTCGTCGCAGATTGGCATCAACTCTTGCCATGCTACTGGATAAGGAAGAATTGCGTCCTGCAAGGAAGCATGGAAATATACCATTGTGAGTTGATTAAATGTCTAATGATAGAATCAACGTTCTGAGAACTGCCGCCATAATGGCGGTCCTCAACATGGTGGAAGAGTCTTCGCAGAATCAAGCCATTGGAAGAGATTCTGGCCGCCCATGGGCAGAGGACCACCGCCGAATGAATAGCGGCCAATCCTCATTGATGTGGAAACGTTCGTCGAGGTCTACTTGGAGGTGAATGAATGGACGAACGCAAGGTCATTGTTGATGGTGAGGAATTCGATGTATCGATTGAATCAGATGGTGATGTATACCGCGTAAGCATTGAAGATCAAGTGTTTGAAATAAAGATACCAGGGGCAAGTTCCGCCCCACCGAAGCGTAGTCGTGATACCTCTCGCGGAAAGAAGAGCGGTACTATCTCTGCAAATATTCCTGGAAAGGTAGTGACCATTGATGTCTCGGTTTCAGACCGAGTAGAAGAAGGTCAGGTGGTTCTAATTCTTGAAGCAATGAAGATGCAGAATGAGATAACTGCGCCTGTTTCTGGAGTGGTTGAGTCGATTCATTGCTCTGAAGGAGAGTCAATTGAAGCCAATGTGCCATTGGTTGTTATCAAGCCCGATGAGGAATCCGAGGATTGAAAGGTAAGCATTGGGAGGGAAAGATGTGTCCGACCAAGCAAGTTGCGATTATCCCGGTTGCCAAACCGATGGTGTTGTCATCAGCAGGTTGTCACCAGAGGGATACCTTGTTGCAACAGGAAAGAAGGCATATTCATTCAGAGAGGCCTATCGCCGCTTCCATTATTGTCAGGAACACCATGATGAGTTAATGGCCAATGTATGGTCGAGAGTTCGCAAGCCTGACGATAAGTCAGATGGCCATGTTGCACCAACAGCGATTTGATTCAAGCTACTACGCTGTCTCTTGATTCGCTTAGAACTGATTCTTCTGCCTGTGCTTTCTTCTCTTCGACTCTTCGAGCCAAGAATGAAACTACGTCGAGAATCTCTATGTCATTGCGTGGATCACCTTCGAACTTCAAACACTCGAAGTGTGATACACACTTCGGGCAGGATGTCAGCATTACCTCGGCTCCTGTTGACCTAACCTCTTCAAATCGAGATACTCTGAGAGCGCGACTGTTTTCATTGCAAGCCATCATGCTGGATACTCCACAGCACATCGCATCCTCGCCGTGATGTTCCATCTCGACAAGTTCTACTCCTTCAACATCGGTAATGAGTTCACGAGGTTCGTCATAAATTCCCATTTGACGACCTAATCTACATGGGTCATGGTAGGTGACCTTCATCTCTTCATCAACAGACAAGTCCATCTTGAAGTCGTTGACCTGTAGGAATTCAGTGGTATGCATGACCTTGATATCCTCGAGTTCATAATCTCGGGCGAAGGTGCGGAAACACTCTGCGCAGGATGATACCAAGGTATCAATTCCGCTGGCTTTTAACTTACTTTGATTGTAAGCCTTTAGTTTCTCAAAGACCTCACTCATACCCTGCCATTTCTGGTCGTGTCCACAGCACTTGAGGAAATCTCTTCCTAGATAGGCAACATCGATATCCATACTTTCGAACAGAGTGAAAGCAGAGTTGGTAGCATCTCCAAGATTCATATCTCCTTGGTTGACATGTGAGAATATCATTTCCTGATCGATATAGTCAACACAGCCCGGGTAATAACCGATGTTGCTATCGATAGGGTAGTCCTCGACGCTGATGAAGTCAGAATCAGCCTCCTCTTCCGCTTCTGCTGCAAGAACTGCTTGTAACACGGTGTGGGGGATCTCTGCTGCTGGAGGACCGCCAACGATTAGGTTGCGCCTGATATCCACATATGAGTCATAATCAACCAACTGTGGACAAGCATTGGTACATGCACTGCAAGTTAGACAAGAATACATGGGCACTCCGTCATCTTCATTGTTCCAAGTATTGTATATGATGTTCAACTTGTCACCTGCATTGAACAACCTTACTGGACAAGCATCGTCGCACAAATCGCAATCATAGCACTTGTTCATCTCGTATTCATAGCCTCGTCCCATCTTCCGCAAAATGGCCCATACTACTGCACCAACAGCTAGTGGAGGTATGAACAAACTGTAAGTCAACTTAGCATCCAAAGACTTGGGATTAACGTGGTAACCAGGATTCTCTATGATTTCGTATGAATCTTCTCCACCCATTGCGATAATACCGCCAACGTCAGAGAGGTTCACTGCGCGTCCGGTCTCCTTGTAGATCAACAATGGTTGGAAGGAGGAGATGTGCCATCCGCTGGTAATACTAACATTCGATGGCAATTGGCTGTTAGATAAGGAGAATTCAGCAGTATAGGTTCCTGGTGCTAACTCAGTAGTTAGAGACTGACACCCCTTGACTCTGGCAGCAATGTTGCCCGAGTTGTCGGAAATCTTGAGGTCGGCTGTAACCATATCGGTGACCAATACTCCGTCGACCTTGCGTTGATTTGGATCAGTATTACGATATTCACATGAGATATCAGTGATGACATTGTCCAGCCAAGTATCTTCGATAGTGAATTCTTGAGTTTGAGTGAATGAGAAGACGCCACTTCGTTCATCTTCTCCACTTACGGCATTAACGCCTGCTGTCGAATCTTGATGATTATTGACATCAGCGAAATCGATAATTGTCGCTTGAGTTGGTTGGTATAGAGTCCAATCCAACCAATCTATGGCTGGTACTATCAAGTCATCGTACTTTCCTTCAGTGAACGAATTGGCTTCATGTATTGAAGTATCCAGTGGTTGGCTACGCATCTTGTACAATTCACTCTCGTCTTCCATCGCTCCTAATCCGCCAGCATCCCAGAATCCGTTGTTGTAAACAGGCCAAGTCCAAGCGCTGATAATTACAGCGATTATCATTCCACCAACGGCAACCTGCTTGCCTAGTTTAGGAGTGGTTCTCAAGCCAATACTATTGACGAGGAACCATCTAGTTCCAAAATAAATCACTATGCCTATGAGAATACCCGTCATCACCCAGGGTATCGCGTTGAACACATCCGCAATCCAAGGCTCTCTAACCCCACACACCAAATCTCCATGGCTATCCAATCGACAAAAGTCTGCCCGGTTCTTTCCATAGAGTTCAAGGAAGATATTGATTGAAAATACCGAAATAAACCATACATGTGCTAAGTAAATCGCTCCAGCGGTTGCGAATACAGGGTCTTCGACTCCACGCTTCTCACGGCCTCCAAGGAATGGTGGAAGAACCAATATTCCAACTGGTATGCCGGTTAGTGCTGAACCCCACCATGCTGCATTCCATGGGAAAACTGGCTGGCCAAAGAAATCACCAATAGGTCCGAGTGGTACATCGAATTGCGGAAGATATTCTCCCCATCGAAGGTATCCATAAGAGAATAGCACGTACCAATCAGGGAATACGAAACCAGCCTGTGCAAACGGGTCTGCAGCATCGTGCAAAGGTGGAGGAATAATCCATGAATAGAATGCTAGAACTGCCAAGACTGCGGCAAAGATGATGCTGTCCCTTAGTACTTCATGAGGCCAGAATCCATGTCCAAGCATGGTCCTTACTCGCTTTTCTCCAACGTCCTTGAGTTTGGCCTTTTCAGACATGTAGGTATCGGCTACCCTTCCAAGATTATCGATTAGTCCCATTTTTCAACCTCCTCAATGCGGCTCCGCAATACCTTGGACCCATACGATGAACATGTGAACGATGATCAACGCGGTGACGATGACTGGCAAGATGAAAACGTGGATGAAGTACATTCTAGTGACTGTGCCTCCGCTAAGGCTTGTTCCTCCGAACAGCAAAGTCGCAATCTGTTTACCAACCAGCGGCGATGATAGGCTCATGTTGATTCCAATCGTCGCCGCACCAAATGCTAATGCATCCCATGGTAACAGATAACCGGAATAGCCGAAAAAGATGACTAGGAACATCAACGCTACACCGATTAGCCAGTTGAGTTCGCGGGGATTGCGATAGGCCCCAGTAAAGTATACTCGGCACATGTGTAAGAATACCGCAGCGACCATGAAGTGAGTGGCCCAGTGATGTATCGATCTGATGATGTATCCAAATGGTAATTCAAGCATGATGAATTGCATACTTGCGTAAGCAGGACTCGGGTCACCATCTCCCCCAGGGACGTAATAGATTCCAAGAACAGTTCCAGTCAGTACGAGGATGATGAAGGCGATGAACGAAATTCCTCCAAGACAATACAGTGGATACCAATACCAAATTATTCGCAATTTGTATTTTTCAGCATGCGACAAAGGCATCTGTCGATGCATGTTGTAGTAAGCATCCTTGGACATTGCCCAGTAGTCCTGAACTCTGAATCTTGTATCAAGCCATGAGAATACCCACAAGAAAGAGCGTTCTGCAATGCCCATCTTGCCACTGGACTCAACTGCTCTCAGGATGTCTCTGCGAGGCATATCTTCGTTCTCTTTTCGCAGAGTGAATGCCACCAGCACGGTGATGAAGGCGATGAAGAACCACAAAATCCAGAAAATCGCACTCATATTTTCACCTCAATCACAAAATGTCAACCAATCAAGAGTTGAAACACCATCAACATCCAAAATGGCTCCCTCAATACTACCTGAATCACTTATTGTTACTGGGATTATTGGTAGCCCCACCGGAGCAGGCCCTCCAGAACGACGGATACCCGCGTAATTGAACTCTAGTCCATTAGCCCTGTTTCTATTCATATTCATCTCGAGCATGGTGGGGTCGAATCTGCTTGAATGGCAGATACAGAACAACTTGGTTCCTCCACTGTCAGTTCCACCTGCCGACCAATGGTCTTCAGTGAAGGTGTTATCGACTAATTGCCAGCCCGGGATACAGCAAAGGTGGGTGCAGCGGGAGAATATCATGACGATGTCAGAATCGGGGAATAGCAAGGGTTGCTTTTCGACAAGATCCTCGAAATGGCCAACATACTTGCCTGTGGCATCGTAGCCTTCTGCCGTCTGGAATCTCGGTTTGTTGTCGACGGCTGGAGTTCCACTGTTTTGGGAATGGGGGATATAATTCACAGTCACTGGTAGCCCTTGCCAAACTCCTGCGGCACCAGAAACTCCAGTCTTTGAGTTGCTTGCTTCTGCGATGAAATCCTCTTTCTTCATTTCTTGAAGATGCTTCGAACCATACCATGCCGAATCTTCGCGACCCTTGGCCCAGTATTTCACAGCGGAATCACCTTCTGAACCTCCTCCGCCAGGCATCAGTATAGATGCATAACCAAGGGCACCCAAACTAGCAGCAAGGACTCCAGCTGCAGCATTGAAACCATAACGCATGAATTGGCGTCTGTTCATTGAAGTAACGCTTGAAGCGACATCCGAATCATCCCCTGATTTTGGTGCGGGGCGTAGATCACGTTCTCTTGCCATCAAATCACCTCATATCTTGTATTCTACCCAATCCTTGGGGTGTTCTGGAATGTGTTTATTCCTGCGATGCTTGACAATAACCTTGTCAGGAAGTACCCACTTCATGTATACTACTCCCATGAGAATCAAAGTCAATAGGGTTATTGCAAAATGGAATGACAATTGTTCCGCCTCCCATCCCACAAATAGTCCGTAGAGCATGCCACTTATCCAGTAAAGAGACCAGAAAAGACCCCATGCAAAGAAGAACACTACCAAGGCACTTCCACCTGAGGGGGCAAGGCTGGCATTCACAATGGTGCCCGGCTCAGCCTTGTTGAACACTCCATGGTCAACCGCGGAAAGATACTCTTCTTCACTAAGAGAAACTTCCTCCAAAGCCTTGCGTGCATCCTCAACGCTAACTTTGCCGCTGGCGACTTCTTCTAAAAGTCTGGAAACCATGTCTTCGCTCATCATTGGTCACCTCGCCGGTCGGTATGGTATCGCAATCGAAGCAGATTGCTTCTTCCCTTATAGGAAGTTGAGAATCCATACCTCAACATCAGTCCGCAGAAGATGATGACTAGAATCACAGACAAGAATCCAAGCAGTCCTAGCCAATGCGCTCTCAGTTTAGCCCCCATCTCATGCAGGGATAGGCCGTGATGATCTTCTGCAGGAGGTTCTAGTTCACCATCGCCGATGAATACTGTGCGCACGCGGCTAGCATCAGTTTCAGCATCTCCTTCAGGGATGCTGAACAACAGGTGGTTCCAACGGTCGCTATCTGTTGCCCCTTGATCTCCGTTGACCGAGTTACCTGATACTCTGAACACCACTTCTGCGGCACCAGCCACGGGTGCTGTCCAAACAATATTCCATGAACGTGCACCAACTTCAGAACCAGATGCGGTATGCGTTAAGGTGGTCTCATCTCCTTCAACTGCAGTCTGAACGAGGCCTTCACTACCGCTTCCAGCAGAGAGAGTTCCGATATTGACGCGCATTGAGAATCCAGCATAATATGGTCCGCTGGAATCAGGACCTCCAATAATCTGAAGCAGCATTGGGTATTCTTGACCAGGGATGTAATGATATGGTACTGAGGCCATCAGAACGGTCACCGAATCATCAGCGCCATCGGGGTTGTGACATAGGCACCCCATCTCCGCCACATCGGAAATTTCGGAACTATCGGCGATGTTGGTGTGTTGTCCTCCAATGCCTCCGTGAAAGGCGCTGCCGAGTACAGGTGCGAAAAGCACAATCGCCAGCATTGAGGTCAGAACTATACGGTATCTGTTCATGACCCCACCAAGCAATATTCTCGACTGGTAAGTGGCTCATAAGTATTTGCAGCCCTCCCGTAGGGAGGGGGCTCAGCAAGCCCTTTTCTCAAGTAGCCAAAATCCCCCAAAGAAACCTTCGGATGGGAAAGTCTCATGCCTGATGCTCGCCCAGATGGTTTTGAGTGAGATGTCTGATTTACCATTCAAGAATACTTATCGCCTGACTCCAGAGCAACTCCAGAATCTAGATGAAGCTGAGGAGATGATGGAGAAGCACGATTTGACCGCCGCAGAAGAAGCCTTGCTGAAGATGTTGGAAGAAGATCCTATTTGCGTCCCAGTATTGAATAATCTCGGACATCTGTATGGCAAGTTATTGTCGGAATTCGAGAAGGCGGTAGAGTATTACGAGAAGGTTTTGGAACTTGAGCCTGACAATGCTTGGGCAAGAGATCAAAGGCGCCGATATCAGCGCTATTGTTCTTATGATTGAAGGGTCATCATTGAAGGGCCTCCATCGTTGCAGGACTGGTGATGCGGGCCAGCAGAGACAGCGACATTCTTGTCGCCGGCGTCGGGGGTTTGGGTTGTGCTTGGGCTGCCAAGGCGCACGAGAGGGTCAAGGATAATGCCGACCTTCTTCTTGTTGACCATCCGCATGAAGAGATGCCTGAAGCTGAAGCACACCGCTTGGATCTTGGAGTGGAAAGTCACCCTGCTGGCTGTGCGATGATACCCCAACTGGCACGTCAGAGGATGAAGGCACATGGGCGCAATACGGCATTGGTATTGGAACCCATAGAATTGGTCATTCTGATGGTTGGCCTTGGAGGAGGTGCAGGAAGTGGAGCGGCACCAGAACTGGCGCGTCAAGCACGCGCTTCGGGAGCTCTAGTGCTGAGTATTGCAGCCCTGCCTTTTGAAAGCCAATCTACCCGCGTATCTCTGGCTGATCAAGCGCTTGTTGAATTGGAAAAGAGTAGTGATGTCTGTGTGCGCCTCTCGTTGGACCGTCTAGCTTGGCAAGCAAGGGAGAGAGGTTCGGATTGGCGAAAAGGTGCATCATGGATTGAGGAATTGGTAGATGGTATTGTTCAGACTATTTGCAGAATGGGCTTAATCAATCTAGATCTCATGGATTTGCGCGCAGTTGTGGAGCGCAAAGGTAAGGCTACAATGTTGGTTGCTGAAGGTTCTTCCAGCGACCCTTTGGAAGTATTTGAGAAGGCATTGCGCGCCCCATTGGATGATTTGGCAATAATTGGCGCCCGTAGTTGTCTATTACAGGTCGAAGGTGGAAGGGGGATGACTGTTTCTCAAGTGGAAGCGGTATCGAACGCATTCACACAAGGTCTACATCCTGAGGCATTGGTCATTCTCGGGGCGCGTATGTCTCCTGAATTGGAAGGGCGATTAAGGGCGGTAGCCGTAGTCTCGGGGATAGCCGTGATTCCTGATTAATCGAGGACTTCGATTTCTTCTTCTTCCCAATCTTCTTCAACATTTTCAGAAATATCTTCGAGTATTTCAGCAACTTCGTCGTCATCACCTTCGAGTATTTCAG
>CAZGIY010000005.1:0-8817 GCA_964526445.1 uncultured Candidatus Poseidoniales archaeon | reverse complement strand
CTTCGAGTATTTCAGCAACTTCGTCGTCATCACCTTCGAGTATTTCAGAATCTTCGTCGAGACCATCTTCGATATCTTCTGTTGATTCTTCAAACCCCTCTTCGGTTTCAACCCCTTCCACATCTTCGATTTCTTCTATCGTTTCAGTAGGATTATCTTCTTCAACGACAACATTATCTGTATTTTCATCATCCTCAGTCACAGTGTCAGTATCTGCTGACTCAGGGCCCTGGTCATCAGTCCATGGTAATTGTCGAATACTGCTACTGTGCAGGTACATTAGAGTCAGATAGGTTATCGCGTGTCCAAGCATCAGAACGGTTGCAACGTCCTTGAGCAGGATTGCAATCATGGCGATTGAACCTGCATATCCGAAACCAAATGTCAATCCCCAGAATAGAGCATTCTGTTCAGTGAAGTACTTGCTGTCAACTTGAAGAGAACGACTTGAAAGCCCATAGATGGCAAGGATCACCGTCAAGATCATCAGGGTCAATTCTTCAACTGTCGAGATGATTTCTGGCTCTCCAAAGTCGTTGAATCGCCTCCATATGGAGAGTAGGTGCCAAGCAGCAAATAACTGGATTAACAAACCAAGACCCATGCTAGCCCTACCTGAACCCTTGGAGAGACCCGCTTTTTGGCGAAATGGTCTGGCCCAAACGAGAACTGCGATTTGGCCAGCAAGTAAAACCAAGAGATATGGAAAATGTTCCTTGAGGATAAGTTGAGCGGAGACCGTTTTACCCCACGCTGCGCTTAGAAATACCCAAAGCAGCAAAATTGCACATGATTGAACAATTATGATTTGCACAATGGAGGAAGATAGGAGGTGTGGTTTGCGACTAGAATCATCCATGAACATTGGCCTAGCAAACATGAATCCTTTGATGGTCATGCGAAATGAAATTGCTTGACCCATGGACCAAGCAATAAACAGTCCTGCCAATAGTAATGGGATGCCGTTAGCCCATGATTCCAATCCACCTCCTTCACTGAATATTGAGTGAAGTATCCCTAGAATGATTGCACTGAGAAGTAGCGGCGGAATCCAGACCTTGATCAATTGCTGTAGTTGATGAATAGTCCATGCCGTGAATCCCTGCGTTTCAGTTTCCTTGAAAGCGGTTGTGTGAATTAAATCGCGCCATCTTTCTGAGCGTGCTGCGAGAGCGATTATTACGTAAGCAGTGGCGAATGCAATATATGCAATTGCACCGAATAATCCCGCATCTTCGGAACTTTTGACATAATAGTACAGATAAGAGGTGGCAACCGTTAGTAACAATAGATGAGGAAAGGTTCTCGGCGAAAGAAGAACAGCGATGAGTCTAGCAAAGCCAAGTCGTTGAATTTCGACTTCAACATGCTCCGGAGTTTCTTCCGCCATTTCGCCCCCCTGAGTATACCTGCACATCGAAGGCTTTCAAGTCTAGTGGCAGTGGCGGGCTCATGGGCGGGACTCGCGTATCCAAGGCGAAGCGCGGCAAACGCCGGTGGATAGGCTTCTCCGCTCCTGAAGATCTAGCCCAAAGAAGCGCGCTCGAAGAGTACCTCAAGGAACACATGCAAACGACGCGCTCTTGGAGATTGTTTGATTTGGAGAGTGATGAAGAAGGTGTCAAGGGGATATTGAGAGTTCGATTGGAGGATTATCAAGCAGCGTTGGAGAATATGAATTCTGGGCGATTGACTAGCTTGACTAGTTCTGGTAAGATACGCTTGGTACGACAAAGGTTAGGTTTGCCCCCTCGCACTCGCAAGAGGAAGCGTTGAAACATATCTTTGGAGTGTTTTTCCTGCGAAGGGCTTTTGCTCAGATCAATTGCAGATGCTTCTATGAGTGGTGAAGACGAGGTTGAATCCGAGCCCGTCAAAGAAGAATCAGATGAATTGGATATTGAGTCTTCTGAAGAGCCCGATGAAAGCAGTCAGCCCTCTATAGAAATTGTTGATGAAGACGATGACCTTGCTGCTGTTGTTGAAGAGGCGATGGATGGAGAAGAGCATGAAGAGGATGAAGTAGAGTCCGGAGGGGACTTAGAACAAGTTGAAACCGCACTTGATAAAGAGCCACTTTTCAAACGCTGGTGGAATGCTGAACACACCAACTTATCTTCTACTCTACCAGAGTTTCGATTTTTGGCTAATGTCGAAGTGAATAGGGGCTTGTTGGTATTATCTCTCTCCACAATTATCCTCCAGTTGTGGAACATGTTGTTCGGAATCGCAACTTCTGCTTCTGGAGTACGCGAGAACAGCCTGAATTGGTGGAATTTTTTCTTTGGATCAGGTATGGATAGTGAATTGGCCCCCTCGTTTTCTGACCCATTGGGGTGGGCGGTGCTAATCGCTTCATCCTGTGTGTTGTTGTCGACCATGCCACGACCAAAGGATTGAATCATCATCGCTCTTCGAGCATCCATGGGTGGCGGTGGAGCAGCTCCTCCAGTCAAATTGAATGATGTAGTCATACTAATTGGTGGAGCCATTGTTTTGGCATCATTCGTGTTGTTGCTTTGGGATTCTGCCACTCATCTTGAGATGCCTCTAGATGATGAGGAACTTCCGCCAGGAACAAACCCTACTACAGAGGTCTCACATACATTCGATATGAGTTCTGGAGATGAGGTCATCTTATCGCTTGAGTTGTTGGAATGCCCTGGTATTGATGATGCAGGAGACTGTGGCCTTATCGGATATGCTTGGGCTCTAGAAGGACAAGTATTGGAAGCACAAGATTGGCAGTATCAGAGTATGAATGAAGGGGATTCACTGGAAGAGAAATTCAAGGCAGATAAAGGTGGAGAATGGACTTTGCAAATTGTCTCAGACTCGGAGGCAATGATGGATATAGATGTGAACCATAGGTGGCTGTTACCTTGGCTGCTAATGTTTGTTGGAGCAGCTTTGCTTTGTTGGGGAATATGGCAGTCTCAGGGCGAATCTTGAGACTCAAAATCAAAACTCCAATTACTATCGAATGTTGTGTCACAAATTATAGTTTCACCGCGTTCGTTTTCGACCAGTAATCTACCCGAATCGTCAAGCCCTACTGGGCGTCCTTTGAGACTAGAATTGGAGATGATTGCGCCCTCGCATAATTTCAAGGAAAGAATTTTCCAAGCCATGTTCAACAATCCCTCATCATTCGGTACTTGGCAACCTATTCTTTGTTCTAAAAAACCTGATAATTCTGCATCAATTCTCTTGATTAAAATCTGCGATTTCACATCGATATGAGTCACATCAGATTCATTCCTGGGTTTGAGATTGACCCCGATGCCAACAACAGCCATTCCATGCCCAGTTCCGCTTCTCGCCTCAACAAGAGTTCCAGACAGTTTTCCTTTTTCAGTCAGTATATCATTTGGCCATTTCAACCAATGATTTTGCTTCATCAGCGCCTCTTCACTAAGACTGTCTATGGCTCTCCATACGGCCATTCCTGCTACTAATTGAAGAATTCCTGGGCTGCGCATTGGAACCAGCCATGAAGCTAACATATCTCCTTCTTGAGAATCCCAAGTTCTTCCTCTCTGTCCCTTTCCCTTGGTTTGCATGTTTAACTGCAAGCACCTACCCTCATTACCACCTTGATCAAGCAGTAGGGTGTTGCTTGATTCACCCTCTGTCAAATGCTCGATAGTTCGACCTGACCAAGGTTTCCAGAATGCAAGAACTTCTAGGTGTTCACCGTCTCCAAATGTAATTGCTTCAACAGTTCTGTAAGCCCACCCTCTGGCAGTTGATTGTCTACCAAGATGCCTTCCTATAGTAGTTGAAGAACGAATAATCAATACTGTTCCTTCATCCTTCAGAAGACTGAAACGATCGATTTCATCGAGCAACAAATCCCCAGAACCTTGCACCCAATCCAGATCGACCATGCCCGCTTCTTCCAAGGGTCCAAGCATCGGCTCACCTGATTTGGGAGGGTCGAGATAAGGAGGGTTCCAGATTATCAGGTCGTATTGTCCCTGCCCAGCCCAAGCGCCATCGCCCTCTCCAGGCCCTCCTTCAGAAACGCTGATGGCGCCTTCCATTTCCAGTTCAGAAATGCGCCCTCTCAGTGCTGCTACAGCAATCGGATTGATGTCGCAGGTGTGGACAATGAAACCTCTCATTGCAGCCCATATGCTGACTGCCCCAGAACCGCAACCAATCTCAAGCAATCGCCTTGAATCTCCTTCTCCAAACATGCTCAAAGAATCGCATAGAATTCCGGTGTCTTCGCCGGGCGGATAGACTGTCGGCGCGATGGTAAGATCTATACTCAAACCATCAGGTGCGCACCACTCAACTTCCTGAATAGGGCCTTCGATATGTTGTAATTCACGTTGGATGTTTTCGCTATCGAAAGAATCACGCATGAAAAATCACTCCAAATAGCCAAAAAATCAGGTTTTTCCACGAAGGTTTGATATCGCTAGTACAAAACTCACTATGCGGGCCGGAACCCAACTGACCTCTGGGGGCCTGAGCGGAGCCTATGGCTCCTTCGTCGATGGATTTACATACCCCCCCACGGTCCGCCGAAAGCCCTGACCACGCGTCGGGCCTGTAGCTCAGTCAGGTAGAGCGCCGGGCTTTTAACCCGGTGCGCGCGGGTTCGAACCCCGTCGGGCCCACTCCTGACAACCTATAGGTCCGGTGTTTGAAGAGGGCGTGTGGGGTCGGAAAATGGTAGTCAAAAGCGCAACGAAAAAACGTCTCATGGAACTTGGCGTAGATGAGGAATATGCTCACAAACTAGCAACCGATCGAAACATGGCTGACATCAAGCAACTTTCGATTGATGAAGTTGCCAATGTTGTTTCACTTTCAAAGGATGATGAGAAGTTCTCAGCATTGATGGATGTCATCAGAGAAGTTGGTGCAACGCGCCGCAAGCGTAAATCCAAGAAAATCACAATCAATGCCAAGGCTGTAGATGAAGACGATTTCCCACTTGGCTTGACCAAGTTCAACGTCCTAAACCACGAGTTGGTTCCTCATCAGGAATTGGTTTCTGAGGAAGATGAGGAAGAAGCACTTGCTCCGTGGAGATTAATGGTTGAGGATGAAGATACAGGAGGGCAACGCCTAGCCAAGGAACTCCTACCAAAGATTCTCATCACTGACCCTGTTGTTCAGGTCATCAAGGAGATGGCGGAGAAAGAGGACATGCTTCTTTCTGCAGCAGACCCCGAACATGTTCCACTGCCAGCAGGATGGTTGGCAGATCGTGTCATCAAAGTCAATAGGCACAGCTTATCAGCAGGAACTTCGATCGCATTTAGGCTCATTGTGGAGGGCAACTGAGGAGGGATTTTCATGAAGGAGATAATTAAGTCATTTTTTCGAGAACGCAGTCTTGTAAACCATCAGTTGGCATCATATGACGACTGTATCCCCTCTTCTGATTCAAGCTTTTCAAGGATGGAGAAGATTGTTCAATCCATTCGTGTAGGTACCGATGAGGAAATTGAAGATGATCAGGGCGGTATAATCAAACTCGACGTAATCGATCAGGACATCGTAGTCCGTCTCAAGAAGATTCAGTTGGGAACCCCCACCATTCGCGAAGCCAATGGTAGTGAGCACGATGCTATTCCAATGGAGTGTCGGCTACGAAAGTTGACATACATGTCTCCAGTAATGATTGATTTCACCATCTATAGGAACGGAATACCACAGAATCCAGAGAAGGGTGTGCAAGTAGGTAGCCTACCGATAATGACACGCTCAGCTCGTTGTAATCTACACCCCAACCATTTGGTTAAGGATGGTGTTCTCAATCCATCTCACTCGGAGGAGGATCGAAAGATTGCCCATGACCTTTGGCGCAAGAAGGGAGAAGACCCGCTTGACCCAGGAGGCTATTTCATCATCAATGGAACAGAAAGAGTTCTCATCTCTATGGAGGACCTTGCTCCAAACAGGGTTACTATAGAAATCAATAAGCGCTATGCAAAGAAGACAGAAGTTGCAAAGATTTTCTCTCAGAAAGAAGGTGTGCGCAAACCACTGACAGTCGAGAAGCGACGTGATGGAATGTTGATGGTTAAGATTAGCACCGCAGGAACCACCCCCATCCCTGTGGTACTATTGATGCGTGCACTTGGAATTGAGAAGGATCAAGATGTGTTCCAAGCCATTGCCGGTCCAACTAAGACTTTCAAGTACATTGTTGCAAATATCAACGAAGTCAAAGACAATGAAGAGTACGATGTGGAAAATGTCGAAGAATCTCATCAGTGGTTGGAGAAGAAGTTCGCTGCGGGCCAGCAGAAGGAATACAGAGAAGCGAGAGTTCAACAGTTGTTGGACCGCGAAGTTCTACCTCACCTGGGTGACGCACCTGAAGACAGGAAGAAGAAGGCCATATTCATCGGTAGGATTGTACGCCAAGTATTGGAGATGGCTTTGGATGATAAGCCCCCGAATGATAAGGACCATTACGCCAACAAGCGCGTAAGGCTAGCCGGCGACTTGTTTGAGGATTTGTTCCGCGTTTCGATGAACCAGTTGGCTCGAGACCTGAAGTACCAACTTGAGCGCCACCACAACCGCAAGCGAGACTTGAAGATCACTTCTTGTTTGAGACCAGATGTACTGACCTCGAAGATACTACACGCTCTTGCCACAGGTAATTGGGTAGGTGGCCGCAGCGGAGTTAGTCAGTTGTTGGACAGAACAACCTATCTGGCTGCACTCTCCCACTTGCGAAGAGTGACCAGTCCATTGGTTCGCAGTCAGCCACATTTCGAAGCTAGAGATTTGCACCCTACTCAGTGGGGACGACTTTGTCCAAACGAGACCCCTGAAGGACAGAATTGCGGACTGGTAAAGAATGCCGCGCAGATGATTGATATTTCAGAGCAAGTCGACGAGATGGAAATCAAGGCACGCCTAGATGAGATGGATGTATTCCAGCCTGAGGATTGGACCGATGGAGATAGGATTCACGTGAACGGAGATATCTACGGTATTCACAAGAGAGGTAAGAATCTAGTCAAGCAGTTCAAGAATGCGCGACGCAGAGGTTCCATAAGGCCTGAAGTTAGCATCAGGCATGATATCGTCAACAAGGATATCTTCATCAACACCGATAAAGGAAGAATTCTGCGCCCATTATTGATTCTGCACGATGGCACTCCTCGCTTGACCAGTGATGACCTCAAGGCTCTAGATAGAGGTGAGATGTTATTCAGGGATTTGTTGAACCGAGGAGTTGTAGAATGGGTAGATGCAGAGGAGGAAGAAGATCTATTGGTCGCTCCTCGACCATTCATTCTACCGGCCACTGCTCCTGATTCCTGCAAGAAGATTGCCGGTCGTCCACTGTCCTATGAGAATATAGAATGGGTGAACATGGGGGAGGAAGGAATTGACCACGCTAAACTCAAGGCCAAGGTAAAGATGCCTAATGGAACTGAAGTTGAAGAGACATTCAAGGTTCCATTGGAGTACGACAGCAATAATACACACGTAGAGATTGATCCGCAGTTGATTATGGGTGTTTGTGCAAGCCTGATTCCATACCCAGAACACAATTCAACTCCGAGAGTAACCGGTGGTACTGCGATGGTCAAGCAGAGTCTTGGATTACCGAGTTCAAACTACCGTCTACGTCCAGATACTAGACTTCACGTGTTGCACTATCCGCAGCGAAGTATTGTTGGAACCGATGCCATGGAAGCAACAAACTTCCTACAGAGGCCTGGCGGTCAGAACTACGTCGTAGCAGTAATGTCACTACATGGTTACAACATGCAAGACGCAGTCATCATGAACCGCGCAAGTGTCGAGAGGGCGCTGGCTCGTTCGACATTCATACGAACTTATAATGCTGAGAGACGCCGATATCCAGGAGGTCAAGTCGAAGAGATTGAGATTCCAGGTTCAGGTCTAGAAGAGGTCAAGGGCCTCAAGCCTGTTGAGGCATATGCACACTTGGAAGATGATGGCCTACCTACTCCTGAAGTGGAACTTGAAGGAGGAGAGGTTCTGGTTGGAAAGACCAGCCCACCACGGTTCCTTGAGGAGACCGGAGCAGGAGCATTCCTGCAAGCGCAAGAACGCCGAGAGTCCTCTATGCTGGTGCGCGCTGGAGAGAAGGGATGGGTCGACAATGTCTACGTCACTGAATCTTTGGATAGTGGTAGATTGTGCCGAATTACCCTAAGGAGCCACAAGGTTCCTGAGGTAGGAGACAAATTTGCTTCCCGACACGGACAGAAGGGTGTTATCGGAAGATTGGTTGATCCTGAGGATTTACCCTTCACTAGAGATGGAGTGGTTCCTGATCTGATTATCAACCCTCACGCTATTCCAAGCAGAATGACTGTTGCCCACGTCTTGGAGATGATTGGTGGAAAGGTTGGCTCTCTAGAAGGGCGCTACGTCAACGGAACTGCGTTCCGTGGGGAGAAGGAAGAGAGTCTTAGAGAAGGACTAGTCCGCCATGGATATGCTCACACAGGTCGAGAAACAATGTATAATGGTGAGACCGGAGAAGAGTATCCTGCAGATATCTTCCTAGGAGTAATTTACTATCAGAAACTACACCACATGGTTTCTGGAAAGATTCACGCACGTTCCAGAGGAAGAGTGCAGATTTTGACTCGCCAGCCAACAGAAGGAAGGGCGCGTCAAGGTGGATTGAGATTTGGAGAGATGGAAAGAGATTGTCTAATCGCTCATGGAGTTTCGATGGTCATCAAAGACAGATTGTTGGACCAATCTGACGGAGAGAAGTTGCTGGTCTGCTCTGAATCGGGTCATATCGCCTGGTATGATTGGCGTAAACGAACCTATGTTAGTCCGGTTCTT
>CAZGIY010000004.1:0-40538 GCA_964526445.1 uncultured Candidatus Poseidoniales archaeon | reverse complement strand
TCCGCCACGGCGATCTCCACCTCTTCGGTCTCCGCCACGGCGATCTCCACCTCTTCGGTCTCCGCCACGGCGATCTCCACCTCTTGGCTTGGGAGCATTGCAGCGATTGCATTCAGTGCGGAAGGAAAAATTAGAATTTCGACATTTGGGACAATCCCAGTCACCACCGCCGCGTTGGTCTCTACGCTGCCCTCCCCTGTTATCGCGACGGTCACGACCTCTGTGGTCACCTCGTCCTTTTCTTTGGTCTCGCTTACGATCATCCCAAGTGCGTTGCCGGCTCTGAACCTCTAGATGCAAACCAATCAACTGAACAGGGTCTGCATCGATTCTCAATTTCATGTGCAGAAGTGGATTATCAACATGGCCGAGTACCGTATCAACAATACCAACCACTCTACCTCCTCCATCAATCAATCTGCTACCTAAAGCAGGTGAGGCACCAGTGAAAGTGACTAACAAGCCATTCTCATGACTGGGCCTGTCTACAACACCACGGAACATGTTCCTCAAACGCAGCGGCTGGCCTCTTGGGGATGAACCCTCCGCTTGACAATAATGGATTCCTCAGAGGTTGGAACCCTTACGCCTCATCCAGATTCCTGCAATTGCAAGCATCCCCAATGTGGCTAATAATCCGGGCGCTGGTAAACCACCCTCGTCTGAACTACTACTAGTTGGAGCCGAAGGAGTTGCAGGAGAGTTATCCTCATCCGGTGCTGGAACATTCACTACAATGACTGAACTCTTGTCCCACTCATCAGTAGCGGTCAGAGTTACCACATACTCATCATGGGAAGTACATCCCACAACGCTGACATCACTCGACCAAGTTGTCCCTTCAGGGTTGATATTTGTCTTGTAACCACAAACTTCGATCGATATGCTCGTTTCATCGCCGTCAGCATCGAATATCGTACCAGTCATCGAATACTGATATCCTTCATCGTCCCATGTTCCGTTATCTCCACTTCGAGTCTTGGAAATACTGATTTGTGGCGCTCTGCTCTGTTTACTTATTCCGAGGTCCAATGTGAATGTCCAATCTTGGAATTCTTCTCCAGAAACAATCGCATCGAATAGAACTGGCCCAGGTGACATGACCGAAATATCGGCCGATATGACACTCTCAGTTGCAGGTCCCGCAGCAGTGCTAGTCTGCGCGTTTGAATCACCTTGAACTGGAGTTAGTGAAACAGAGAGGCTGCTACGATCTCCATTAACTGCGGTCATCGTGATATTGACTGCATCCATGTATTCTCCAGCAACTGCACTGAATGTGATTGGCTGTTCAATAACCCAGGTTCGCGGAGTGCCCGTATGATTATCTCCAACCTTTTCTTTCCATGTAGGTGTGCAAGTCAAGTCTGCACTTTGCCCGGTTCCAGGAGTAACGAATAGTCCATTAAGACCGTAGTCCAACTGCCAATTATTACTGATGGTACAGGAATAGTCAACCGCTGCTTCTTCTACTATCCATGATTGCATATCATCTTGAGCAAACAACTTGGTTTCACCCGCAGACAACAATATTGGTATCGATGATGAATCAGCAGGAGCAGAGGAGTTCCAAGTTGGAGGATAGTCTGGCGGAGGCACTGATGTAGAGAAATCAATATACAGGTTCTTACCAACTGGCCATCTCTCCAAATCATAATCGATTTCGATGGTTACTTCTAGGCCCCCCCCCTCCAAGGGTGTTGCAATTGGTTCAGGTGCATTCACTTCTACACCATCCTCCTGCACCTCAAATGAAGCAATTCTCAATCCATCTACAGCTGGCAATGTCATACGAAGTGTAGCATCGGTCATATTGGTCACATTCATCGCCATAGTGAAAGGTTGAGCGCCGAGATTGGGCAATTGATTGTACACCATGTTGTGGTCCTCTTCAGAATCCTGCAAGAGATAAATCTCAAGATTATCAGTCACGTGAACTGGAATCTCACGACAGTCTTCTGTTGAAAATAGATTTTGGCAATCTTGTGCTTCAGCGTGGTCATCTGGAACTAGGTCCTTCTCGTCTAGAGCAATGCCCTCTTCTACCCAAGTCAACTCATTCCAATCTACTCCACCTCGATGTGGCTGGCCCTCTCTGAGTCCGATTCGAGTAGTCATGTCAGATACGCACTTCGGCCCTACACTTCGTACTCCTTCTCTCTCATCGGTGGACAACCAGTCGTTATTCCCTCCTGAGAATCCCTCGAATAGGCCGTCCATGGCATCTCTTACATCGGCAGCAAGGCTATCATTTACCCAAGCAGTAGCAAGAGTTGTTGTTGATGACCAATCATCATGTACATCCATCTCAAAGAGTGCATGATTGTAGGCAAAGAGATCTTCAAAAGTGTAGTTTGAACAGTCAACATCTCCCAATTGTCTGCCTTCTGCTGAATTCACTTCACTCTCTTGCAAATTCTTTACTGGCGCTGCTGAAATCAATACTGATACCAACATCAATGACGCCAACAAAATTGAGATTCCGTAGTTACAGGGCCTTGTCATGTATATCGGGTTCTGCTACAAGTGGATATGTGTTGCGTTCAAATGACTGCAAAGATGCTTAACTGCCTACGACCTGATAATCATCGCTTAGAGGTGTTGCTCCTGTCTCTACACGAATGATTTTACCCTCTGAAAATTGATAAAATGTGAGTACAGCTTCAGATGTAGAACCGTTGGCAAAGTGTGCAATACAATGATCCACACCAACTTCATCATTCTCGTATAGAATTCTGATAGACTCGATACTAACGGCGCCAGAACCGGCAATACCAATCATCTCCTGTTTGCCAAAGATTGTACCTCCAACATGCGCTATGAATTGACAATCATCGTGTAATACTTCGCTGAGGGATTCAATATCTCCGGATAAAAATGCTTGATGGTAGGTTTCCAAGGTGCCCATATTCATTGATATCCGCCCTATGTAAATAACAATTTAGTCGAAAATCACACGCACAATTGTCACAGCAATAACTGCAACTCTCAACAATGACTAGCTAGTCAAACTCGGCTATTGCCAAGAACACTGCTCGTCAATACCCTTGTTGTTGCTGTTGTTGGAAATGCGATGCATATTGCGCGGCATAAGCCCGCGCAGTTTCTTCGGGATAGCCCTGAGCAATCAACTGCTGCACATATGCTTCCATTGGGTCCATCTGGGCAGGCATAGCGCCAGCTCCTGCGACGTTGAATTGATCCTCATCATCTCCACCTCTTCCTAGAACTAGGATAGAAAGTAGTATGATAATTACAAGACCAAGGCCACCACCGATTACCAACATCATGTTGTCCTCAAGGAACCCTCCTCCAGACGACTTCTCTTCAGCCTGTTCTTGCTTGGAAACACCGGTAATACTTCCATTTTCATCTCTTTCAACATCCCAACCTTCTGGCAACTCACATTCCTTTGTTGCAGCGTTCCAAATCCAATCCACTCCTTCATTGACTGCTTCATCAGGTAACGATGCACCATTACATGCTGCAAGGTTGATTGTAATGTAATTGTAGATGGTGAATCTATCATCTCCTTCACTTATCTTGATGTAAAGAGTGACTTGCTCGCTCTTGTTTGTATAATAATCTTGAATCTTTAGACCGAGTGTGAATTCAGTACCTTCACATTGTTGCGGCGCAGGGGTGCTACTGTCAGGACCAAAATCTTCCAGCGATTCAGAATCACACAAATCTTCAGTCTCGTTCCAAGTAAAGTCATCCTTCATTGTTCGACGAGTCCAAGATGACTGATTGAAGGTGTTTGAATCGAATGCCATCTCTACAGAAACATCTCCCTTCTCTGCACCAGCGGTCACCTCACCACTAATGAATACCCAATCATCTACCACTCGGGAATTGTTCAAACTAGAATCAAGGTCTACCTCAGGTGGCTCATCTCCAAAGCCATCAGGAACCACGACGAAATACATTCTGAATTTCTCAGAATTCTTTCCAGAGTTATCGTACACGACCAACTCTATCCTAATCTGATTCTCCTGAGCCCCTGTTGAATCAACTGTGACATTCTGGAACTTGTATGTCCACTCACTTGTTGCAGCAGCAGGAACGGTGAATACATGTCCATCCAAACTCACACTACCTCCTTCGTAGGGGTAATCGAAGTATACTGACCACTCGTAAGTAGCAATACCATTTCCTGACGTTGCGTCCTGATCAAATGAGTCACCTGCGTCGAATGATACCGTCAAGTCACCACTCTCACCAAGAGTCAACTCGTAAATCTCCCAGTCTTTCTCTTGCACAGTCTTAGTACCTCTACTAGTAATCTGATCTTTGTTATCGGTTTCCTCCTTGATGGTGGCATTGGCGACTGGACGGAACTCGTCAGCAGCATTGTCATCAGTCATCAGAGTAACTGAAACAATTCTTGCATGTCCTTGAGCATCGTGTAGATAGAGAGTCAAATCCCATGTTTCTCCCTGTTTGCAACCTGTGTGATCCACCTTACAGAAGAATCCTACTGGCTCCTGCTCAGAGGTGTGGGAAACTGAGCCAGCAGAGTTCTCTGGGTTCTCCCATGCAGTAGTTGGTCCATCCAACTCCCAATCCGCATACAATGGCTCAGATACGCCATCAGCATTGAAGGAGAAGGTCAATTCTGCACTGCTCTTCATGTAGCGTGTAGAATACAACCCTGTTGAAGGATCGATACTCGGAACTTCGCCATTGATTGTCAAATCAATTCCATTTCCAACAGCGCCGAAATTCGAAGGATAAGGAGTTACTTGGTAAGCCAGCATATTTCCTCGAATTGGCATGTTTGTGCTATTGAATGGGTCGCTGTAAAGTTCAATGTCGATGGTCGAAACAATCAATCCACCGTTCTGGTAGGAACATACAGACAGCAATCCAGCAGTCGGGTCGTCAGAGTGTTGAATGATACTCTGGAACTGACCTCCAGTCTCCATGCGCCCACCACATACCTGCGGAATTGAAGTCGCAGCTACTGTATTGGTGTTAATCACAGCGTTAGCAACGGTCTGAGACTGTCCGCCGAAAGCCTGGAAATTCGAAGTCACTACATTTTCTAGCAATGGATGGTACGGATCAGCGATATCCATTTGACTGTAAGTCACTTGACTTCCAGCAGTATTCTTGTTCAATACGTCCACAGCAAATGGCAAGCGCCCGTTCTGAGAAACATAGTAGTCACGGTAAGGTCCTAAGTGCATCTGTACTGTTCCTCCAGCAGCCATGAACATTTCCAGTGTTAACTTGTTCATAGTGGTACCAAGAGCCTCATAGTATCCTTTTCCACCTTGACTGGTATCCTTAGCAGACAACTCAGACTGCCATGGTAGCAGAACCTTGTCATAATGCGTCAACCAACTGCTAGTTAGGTAATCATTCCAGTCATTCATACTGTATTGGGTATACGTCATACCCATTCCCTGTAGATCTTCCTTCACTTTCTCAAGCCTTCCAAGACTTGTAGCATCAGAGAGGATTGCAACATCGATATCGTAATGGAAGGTTGCGTGGAAGTATCGTACATTTCCTGAAGGTGTGCCATCTTCTAACTGTGCATAGAAACTGATGTTGTAGGTGTGTCCATCTTCCCAGCCGTCCCACGGAGTGTAAGTCACATCCGCCTTCTCATGAGGTTGCAATTCTTGTGCTTGGCCACTGTTAGCGACAATAGATGTCTTCAACTCAGGCGTAGAGGTAATATCGACTATGTCCTGATAAAACAGGTACTTTCCAGCCAATACTCCATTGGTAGATGAAAGGGTGAAGTCATGGTTTGTTGCGTTGTCGATAGGCATGACACATGCATAGGTAGCATCTTGTAGACAAGCCAGTGAATTCGGTTTGCCAAGTGTGATATCTACGCTCTCAACATTGAAGATTACGCGGTCTATGTTGTTTGCAATAGACAACTCCTCTGCATTGTGCCAATCTGTGCCGGTTGAGGTATTATCGAATATGGTCTCGACCTCAATCATGTAAACGCCTTGTTGGAAAGCGTGATTAGCAACGGAAACCACCTGAGTCTCTTGAGCATCCAGTCCACTAACAGTGGTTGAATAACTGGCCTCCTCAGCGAATGTGAACTCAGTAATTGATATGTTATCGAATGCGACGCCTCGCAAGCCATCATTCATTCCATTGTGGCTATCGTCATCACTCTGGAAAGAGAACTTCAGGTCGAGCATGGAGCCAGCCATCGATACACACTCTGGACCCCACTCTGAAGGAGCACCTGTGGTGTTCTGGACATATATGTGGGTCAAATCGATTGAACGCGACATGACCAATCCATCAGTATTGAAGAATACATTGTAATTACCGTCCGTTCCATCAACGCTGCTGGCATCCCCGACATATGTGATTTCAGAGAAATCGAATACAGCAGACTCATTATCATCGATGAATCCATCTCCATTCTCATCCTCGTTACAAGTTCCATCTTGATTGTAATCATTCCACATTCCAACAATCAATCCATCGTAGGTATTGCCGTCCTTCTCCCATTCCATCTGGATTGCAGCATAATCATTGACGCTGTAGTAGTTTCCATCATTGTCGATGTAGAAGAAGGTCTCAGCGAAATAGTCGAAAGACAGTGATACGAAATCCCCAGTCATACTGGTCAAATCAATATCTGGGATAGTGAACGATTCATTCCATACTTCATCGTATCCATCTGTTGCAGTATCGGTGGGGTGACCGAACCAGTAAGCATTGGTACCGAATAGTACCTCTTGGGCTCCGGTATCAGAAATAACCGCTCCTTGTCCATTTCCATCGTCAGTATATCGAGAGCCCGAGGAACCACCCTCAAAGCCCTCCACACAAGCAGCTGCAGGAGTACCACAATTGATGTCATCAGGATTGGCGCTCTTGATAGTCGCCTTTACATCGAAGTCGACAACTGTATTTCCATAATGCGCAACTGTGACATCGATAGGCATTGTTGCTTCAGGATAAAGAGCACCTGGCTCAAATCCATCAAAATTCACCACTGCAGGATCGTAGACATTGAGTGTTTGGAGATAGAATACTAATTCATCATTGATATCCTGCTCATCTTGTGAATAATCTACCGAAGCACTGATTCTGTAAACAGTATCGTTGAGGAAGGTTGCCTGCATGGTCTCGATGTGAGTCTCTCCCGGTGCTAGGTTACTCAGGGTGATGGTCTTGCTAACAACCTGAGGGTTTGGCTGGAATACGGTGTTTTGTTTCCAGATACTGATGTTATCAAAAGCGAATCCATCGCGACCGGACCAACGACTTTCGTTGGAATCCGAAATACTTCCATCAAATCCTGTTCGGAAGCGGAATCTAATATCTACTGTCTCACCAGCCCATCGAGACAACTCGAAAGCACCTAAATCGCCTTCATCTTCAGTGTAATTGTCCCAACCATAGTAGGTTCCAGAAGTCGCCAAACCATAGTACAGATTACTCTCTGCATAGGCATTGTATCCGTAAATCTTGAACGTTCTTTCATTGTCATATCCACCCCACATACTCATTCCTGAAGCGCATGCTCCATCCAATATTGCTGTGGTTGGACAGGCAATGGTACTCCATCCACGCTCGCCACGAACATCGATAATTGCAAGATCATCCCAGATGTCAGAAACTTGGAATCCATTTCCTTGGTTGAATCCCAGGGCATCAAAAGAAAGGTGATTGAAAATCTCGGCAGACATCCAAGCTCGGTCTGCTCCAGTCAAATCCACATCATTGAGAACCATCGCCATATCCCAGTTCCTGTGGTATCCGCTCCATTCTCCGCCACTACTATTGGTGCGCATGGTTCCTGCCCACATGAAATCATCCTGCTTGAGGTAGTTGGCTGAATTCTCAGGCGCATTGTTTCCAGCGGAAGCACCTGTGGAATGGTTGGTCTCAAGATGCCAGAAGTTGGTTTCGCCACGATACTCTTCATACGTCCATGTGCAACCACCGGAACATCCAGTAGTGTCCTCATTGCCATCGAAATCCTGTGAATATACACTATCGTTTGAACTGGATGATTCATCCACCTGTTCCAGAGTCACCTCTATGTCAGCAGCGCCGTTTAGAATGTTCATTCCAGTGTTGGTCACTGTAACGTTGACGTTGCGAGTTCCTTCTCCAATTATTCCATAATATCGATCGGTTGGTTCAACCTGAATTCTTGATACTTCCAGATCCTTGTTATCCATCTCAATTACTGTCAATCTGTCATACTGGCCTTGCCAACCCATGTTGTCGATCCAACTTCCGAAGTCCTTTCCATCCTCACCGACGACTATGTCTAGAGGGCTAGATGATCCTCCTGCAATCTGGCCAACTGCGACTGCGGTTGGCCTACGGCCCATCGGATAGGAAAGAGGGTTCAAGTGTCCACCATTTCCATCCGAGAGAGTGACTTGACAGGTAGTTGGAGGGGTCAGGTAATATCCTTCACTAGTAGTTCCAGTACTGGTTGTGGAATTAATCTGCTCAGCTAAGGTCGGGTTGATGAAATCTGGCTCTTGGTCCCCATTGAGGTCGGCAATGAAACCGTACCAAGCAATGTATGGTCCAAAATAAGCGAGTTTGGAATTACTCCAAGTTCCAACAGAACTGCTGGTCTTGTAAGTCATGTTCTCGATATTTCCATCGGTCATAGCCACAACATCGATGACTCCATCATTATCCACATCTGCAATCGAATGGTCACCCCAAGTAGTTCCCATCTGTATGGTATGTGGAGTGGCTGTTGCGATATCTGTAGGGAACGTATCGGTCAAACAATTGAACTCCAATACGGTAAAATTGTCATCATTTCCTTGCGTAGTGTACTGTCCAGTGGTGTAATCTGCACCTCTTTCTCTTAACAACCACGCATCTTTATCCATACAGGTCCCACCTGTTCCAACTTGGGATTCTCCCCAGTCACCAAGTCTTACCTCAAGATATCTTGCTGTAGTAGAAGGTCCAAGGCTAGTGACCTTAGCCTGAGTTGCGCTGGAAATTGGACCTTGATACATGACCATTCGCTGTGAAGAGATATCTGCCAATAGGTCGACAACTACGACCTCATCATTACCGTCGCCATCAAGATCTGCAGCAGCAATATCCCAGACATAGAAGTGCGAAAATCTCTGACCGATGGTGAATCCATTATCACTGCAACCGTTATTGTTGAGGAAAGTGATGTTACCCGGCTCTCCCGCTGGATTACCATTCTCATCCTGCTTGAACGGGTTGTTCCTCTGATAAATCACAATATCATCTCCAGCATTGCCATCGAATTCTCCGACCTCTATCTCGAATACGTTGGCGAAGTCGTCCCACTCTGCATCGACGCGGTCAGTTTCTCCTGAAACCCAGATGTCGGTGCGTTCGCTGATATCTCCAGTTCCATCATTCCAGTGTACGCTGATGGTGTGAGTACCAGAGGTTGCAACTGCTACATCTTGATCGCCATCACAATCGAAATCGCCGAGAGCGACATCTAGTGGGTCACGGTTGGTAGCATATGCTCTTGATACTGAGGCGGTTGCAAAAGTTGCACTAGCCATCAACGAAGTCAGCATCAGCGCCACAAGGCAAACGCTTCTTGCGCGCACACGAAGGAGGTCATTGTTACGAAGCATCATCATCACTTGCTCTCGCGAGTTTCACTTTCTATTAAATCCCTTTGTCATCACGACTATTGAATATGTCATAAACTGGGGCGCAGTATGTCGATTTACGACAAATGAGCATGGCCGACTAAAGGAACTTGAGGATTGCTTCACAAATGGCTCTTTACCTTGCCCGACAACCACGTTGGACTGGGGCCATACCCCAACTTCTGCCCACCGTGTATCTTGACCAATTTTCCATGCCTGAATAGAACATCCAGCCAAACCTCCAATTCGAGATCTTCTCTACCACCTAATCTTCCTTGAGCAGCCTTTTCAATGGCCTCAACAGAAAGACCCGTCACTCCAAAATCCTTCACAGCTACTCGCATTATCTCACGTAACCATGCTTCAGCCATAGGATCGCTCGACAAGGGGTCCTGTACCGGTTGAGGTTGTTCCTCGAGGTCCTCAAGAGCCTCAGCGATTTCCAAAGAGTCAGGACGAACTGGCTGTTCAACACCCAAGGATGCCAAACCTGCTGCCAAATCAAGGCTACCGATTTGTCTACGAACGGTTGGAATGCGGGAGGGGTCCGGTGGAGGTCCCATGTCCTTGGGTGGCTTGACCTCAACTTCTTGTTCGGAATCAGAAGTAGATTCACGCCCCCTCTGGACCTGACTTGAGGTGGCAGTCATCGGCATAGTCCAACCCACGCCCTCAAGACCAATCAATATCAACTGCTGAGCAACCCATTCAGCATCGCCCTCAATGAGGACACTCACGTCCTCAGAATCTGACTTGAAACGGTACCTTACTGGACCCTTCAATCGGACTGCCATCGTCGACTCCTGAAGGCGGGGGGTCAAGAACCTCACGCTAACAAATCATGAATTTCTAGACCATGAACCATCATTTGCAGAGAACCACCAATCGCCTTCTCCATCTTGATACCACTGCCCAGCCTCATTATTGCTGTAAGATCCTCCAGGTGGTAATTTCTGCCAGTTATCTACCCACATTGGCTTATTGCTGACAGTACTCTGTGGCAAAGAAGGATCTGGTGTTGATACCAATGCTTCAGCCAAATCCTGATCCATAGGTATCGGTAGATTAGAAGGGTCTTCGGCACCCCAAAGGTCTACCTTTTCACCTTCCTTTCCAGCATTTCTTCTGGAGATAAACATGAAGGCGATAGCAACTGCTGAGATAGCGGAAACGATACTGACCCATAGAGCAGTGTTATCTTCGTTGGTAACTGCTTCCTTGGAATCAGATTCACTGTTTGTCTCTTCTTCCTTCTCTTCTTCCTCAGACGGGACTTCCGGCTCCTCTGAAGGACCCCTCAATATGGTATCATGTTGCCCAACGATGACCCATTCTCCCCTAACATCAAGAGCTTCAACGTAGAAACCGAGCGTCATGTTTCCTTTGCTGTCTTCCAGTAAACGACAGGCCTCGAAAGTTGATTGCGACCCACTCTCTAGAAGGAATTGTTCAGTACAGATTCCTTTGGTAGCGGGAGCCATAAGGCGGATGCGAATCTGACTGCCCCAATCGCCATCATTGGAAACTTGACACATGCTCGCATTAATCACTCCATCCGAACCTGCCTCAACATCACTACAGTTTGCTGCTATTCTGGTCGACAATGCTTCTGTGGAATCAATGATGGTCGAATTGACGGAGCATCTATTTTCAGAATCGCAGGTCACCACATCGATGTGGCGTTCACCTGCCAACCAAATCCGCATATCCAATTCTATCGACCACTCTTGATTCTCGATGACGATTTGCAAATCTCCTACTTCAGAATCGTCAACCAACAATTGCAAGTTTACTTCCTGCTCGCTCTCGTTGTAAATCGTTCCATTTAGAGTGAGATTCCATCCATTCCAAACAGGGTTTCCAATTTCGCTCCAAGGATCTGGAATCGGAGGATCTATCGTCAAGTATGAATCTGGAGAGCCAACGACTAATTCAAGAGCAACATTACCCAATTCATCTGCCAGCGCTACATCGATTCCATAGACGCCCGGTTCCATCATTCCTACTGAAAGGTCTGCGTGTCCAGAACCAACTAAATCCTCCACCAATAGAAGGGTGCGGTAGTGGGAACCATCAGGCTTGCTTACAGTAACTGACCCGTTAACATCCTCGCCATCTTCGGATTGCCAATTGACATATGTTCTCCACACTTCCTTGCTTGCATCCCTCCATTCTCCCTGTACCGAAAGAATGACCGGCGCTTGAATGTCGATGAACTCAATACGCGCATCTAATCCGGACCTCAGGCCATTAGGGTCAGATTCCGATCTTGCTTCGTCAACACATGATACTTCTACATCCCAGGTTCCCAAGCTCTCCCTGCTCGCTTGCCATTCCCCCGTGTATTCGCTGTTCAAAGAGTCCCATGACAACTGTATGATTTCAGTTCCTGAATCGCTATGAGTCATGGTGATGCTAAGATTCAGGTCTGGACGATCTGAGGCTACTTGCACTGCAAACTCCAAACTCTGATTATGCCACCAGCGCGAATTCAACGAATCGGCATCCAATGGCCCATTGCTACTATTGATTTGCATATCGAGAATCCACGGACGTTCTGGTATCATCTCGAGTAACTTTTCTGAACCGTGGAATTCTGAATTTCCTTGAGCATCGGTCAACCTGATTGAGAGCCAACGCTGATGATCGATATTAGGGTCCAATACAGAGGTATCAAATGTAATTCGATATTTCTTGTTTGTTAAGTCATGATACAGTAATTGAGAGGGGCTGGTAGGGATGTAATGATAATGCAGCAAATCTGTGAATGCATCCTTGAACCGCTGAGCAATCTCAGCATGTCCTGTATCATTTGGGTGTCCATCAGGAGCATTCCACTCCGGATGAGCAGCATTGGTATCATAGTAAGGAATCAGGATGAAATTGCTAAGATTTGCCCCTATTGCTGCGATTGCATCGTTCTTCTGATTGACCTTGTGCGCTTCTGAAGCAGAATAGCAGCCACCAGGCCCACTACCATTTCCACATACATATGCAGGATCTATTCTCTGGTCAAAGAATAGTACGTAGGCACCTGTATCTTCAATCTCCTCCAACAATGGGGTATAGGCACTCCACCATTGGTTCACTGGAGTACTAGCATAGTCACCGAATGGAAGGAAAGTAACCACCTGTGGCTGGGCTGCAATTATCTGCGGCAACTTGTTCTGATAATCACTGATTCTCGCCCCACCTTGACCATGATTGATGATATTCAATTGCGAGTTGTTCTGCTGTAGCCAATCTTCTAACAAAGGCACGTATGCGGTATTTTGGATGTCGCTTGCACCAGAACCAGCGGTGGTCGAGGAACCCAAAGTGACAACCGTGGTCAAACCAGCGGCAACAGGATTCTCTTGTAACCAAGAGTCCACAACAAGGTCGTTTTCCAATACCCAATCCTTGACATGTATCTCAACTGTAGAACCCAATCTGAATGTGTTCTTCTTATCTCCATTCTCTTCAAACCAGGCCTCATTTAATTCAGGGGCCATATCATCCAACCAATCAACACTCAAATTCTCACAGAAGAACTGCGTACCTGCTACATCTGCATCTGCCTCAATAATCAATTCAAAGGAAGGTACCCTATTGGCGGTTGCATTGTACCAACCCCCTACAGTAGCATCCACATGAGCGTCCATGGCTGGCTTCAAATCCAATACTCTCTCAAATCCATAAGCCAACATGGAGTTGGATTGGTTCAGTGTGTATTGCCCTACTGGACTAACGATGGAAATGTCAATACTCCCTCGCTCAATTCCATCAGTTCCAATAATCCCTGTAGTGGGCCAAGCCGAGTTCAAGATACTGCGATTGATACGCAGATCAAAGCCATTTTCTGGAATCTCAGATGTGGTTACATCCAGTAAAGTTAGGCCCCCTAGTTCCAGTTCTAGATTCTCTCCACTACTGTTGAATCCGGTCAACAACAAATATGCATCATCTATTGCATTTGCATCTACTGGAAGATTTAGGAGGCTAATCGTATTAGACGAGTAGGAAGATTGCACACTCACTCCAATATCTGCAGGCCCAAACAATTGATGAGAAAAGATTGAGAGGTTCAAATCATCAAGAGAATCCCAACGTTGGTACTGGAGATTCAAAGCGGAGATTCTCGGCGAAAACGACTCGTTAGAAGTAGAAAACCAAGCCTTGAACTGAATACCCTGCAATCTGTCCCAACTCATGTGAGATAGATTGGCGGATTGCCATTCAGACCACGAAATATTGTCGATGGTCGCTCGATATTCGACACTGAGATTTGTTTGTGAGGGGATGTTGTAGGTGAAATTGGCTTGAATCTCTTCCACTAGATGGCCGCCCATGAAGATGCGGTCGCTCATCCAATTTCCTGCTTCTAGGAATTCGGGGCCTGTGGCGCTGCCAATACTGGAGTATACTACCTGACCTGACCCACCCGAGCCACCTGGGCCCCCAGGGCTTCCAGTTCCGTATGCTTGACCTCCTAAACCACCCGAGCCACCTAATGCTCGAATGCCTCCACTATTCGACAATCCATTGGTTGAGTTGATTATCTTGATAGTGCCACCACTACCTCCCCCCCCGCCATTACCACCATTGTACATGAATAAACAAGGACCGGTGGCGCACTGGCCGTTTGAACCATCTCCTCCATCGCCTCCAGAGGAAGTTACGCTGCCCGTATTTGCAATATTGATGGTATTGGCCTGCAACAGCAAGGAGCCTCCGCTACCGCCTCCTGCACCACTTGATCCTGGGCCATTTCCACCCGGAGGGATCACTCCTGCATCACCATCTTCACCATCTACAGATACCGTGCCGTTGATTGTGATTGAATATGCATACAACTCAATGACTCCGCCCCCTCGTCCTCCTGTGGACAATAGTGTCGAGCTGCTCGAAGAAACATTGCCTCCCGAAGAACCGTTCTCAGTTCCGTTACCATACGAAGAACCGCCATTACTGCTACTACCCTGGTAGTCTCCACCATCTCCACCTGAACTATGATGGCCTGCACCACCAGCGCCATCAGAGGCTCCGTTACTTGACTGTTGTACACTGGTTCCCGAACCACTTCCTCCCCAATACATAGCCTCGCCAAGAATCGAAGTGCCTGCCTCCAGAATGATTTGATTGGCATGAATCGTCAAAGGCCCGCTTGCTAGAATCTGGCCACAGGAGAGGATGCCACACATCAAATGGACTACATCGTAACTCAGGTTACCACTGAGATTGGTCATATTGAACAGCGTCAAATTGTTGCTTCCTGCATAGACACTGGAATATGTCCCATTGTTGAATAATCCAATTCCCGAACTAGTGGTCGAAGTGTTGTTGTGCGTCCCTAAACCGCCGTGATTGAGTTGCATGGAGTTGTTGACCCAAATTCTATCTGGGCTGTATCGCACATTCATCGAAGCATTGTCCACCCTATATCCTGGCTGATGAGCAAAACCATCAAAATCTCCACCGACTGGTAACAATACGCTACTATTTGAACCGCTGTTGAAATTCCAAGAAACCTTCCTGATCGAAGATTGTTCATCATCCAACGACGAGGATGGGGGGGTCAAAAACAGCATGGTTTGAGATGCTGAAACCAACATTGCCAGAACCAATAGAACTCGCACCTTCGACTTCGGTTCCATGACCCTCATGAAATCATGCCTTACAACTAGTGAAATAAGTGTTAGCAGTCCCAGTCTACTTAGACAAATTGCGAAGTACTGTATGCAAGATTCCACCATTGCGGAAGTAATCCACTTCTATCGGAGTATCCAATCTGACTATAGTAGAGAAAGTAATGCTGCCCCCATCGGGCTTTGTGGCTACAACTTGAAGTTCCTGTAGTGGTTTTACATCATCGCTCAATGGAATATCGAAAGTCTCGCTTCCATCCAGTCCAAGACTGTCAGCATCTTGTCCTTCGAGGAAACACAAAGGTAGTACCCCCATTCCAACTAGATTGGATCGATGAATCCTTTCGTAAGAGGTACAAATGACTGCCTTTACTCCAAGTAACAATGTCCCTTTGGCAGCCCAATCTCTACTGCTTCCAGTACCGTATTGCGAACCTGCTAGAACTACCAATGGCGTTTCCTCATCCTTGAATCGCATCGCCGCATCATAGATTGGCAAAATCTCCCCACTAGGGAAATGGGTTGTGAATCCTCCTTCCGTTCCCGGAGCAAGTTGATTGCGTATTCGCACATTAGCAAAAGTTCCTCGCATCATGACTTCGTGATTGCCCCTACGGCTACCAAATGAATTGAAATCAACCCTTTCTACTCCATTATCGAGAAGATACTTGCCGGCAGGGCCTGAAGCCGGAAAGGCGCCGGCAGGAGAGATGTGATCAGTGGTCACCGAATCACCAAGTTTCAACAAACAACGAGCGCCAGAAATCGCCTCAATAGCATCAACTTCAGAAGAAATTCCCTCAAAAAAAGTCGGCAATCGGATGTAGGTAGAGTCATTTTCCCATGAATAAAGGTCGCTGGCTTCTGCTGGTATCGAATCCCAGCGTTCCTCTTCCATGACATCGCCATAACGTTCTCTGAACATTTCAGGAGTGATCGAGGCGGCCATCACCTTACGCAATTCCTCTTCGCTGGGCCAAATCTCTGAAAGCATTACTGGATTGCCATCATAATCATTGGCCAGTGGGCTGTTTACCAAATCGATATCCAAGGTTCCAGCAATGGCATAAGCGACGACCAAGGGTGGACTTGCGAGATAGTTCGCCTTGACCTTCTGGTGTACTCTTCCTTCGAAATTACGATTTCCAGATAATACGCTACCGACAATCAATTCCCCTGTATCGATGGCCGCCTCGATGTTTTCATCCAAAGGACCGGAGTTACCGATGCAGGTCGTACATCCATAACCTACCGTGTTGAATCCTAAAGCAGAGAGGTCTTCGTTCAAACCTGATGCTTCATAATATTCGGTCACCACTCTTGAACCGGGCGCTAATGAGGTCTTCACCCATGGCTTGACTCCAAGTCCCTTCTCTCTAGCCTTGCGGGCCAGCAGACCTGCTGCTAACATGACTCCTGGATTGCTCGTATTAGTACACGAAGTTATGGCGGCGATTACAATATCGCCATGCTTGAGAGAATAGTCAGTTTCAGAAACTTGAGTCTGAGTATTGAGTGATGCGTCTGGCACTCCATGACCACTATGTCCCACATCAGCGTAGAGACTGTCATGGAAATGGTCGTACATATGATCGAGGCGAATCCTGTCTTGAGGCCTCTTTGGACCTGCAAGTGCAGGAACAACGGTAGAAAGATCCAACTCAAGAACCGAGGTATAGAATGGCTCGTCATCATCGGCTGAATACCAAAGGTGATTGGCCTTACAATATGCTTCCACATTAGAAACATGTTCTGAATCACGACCGGAAAGAAGCATGTATTCCAGAGTTGTCTCATCGACGGGGAAGAAACCACAGGTTGCACCATACTCCGGGGCCATATTGGCGATGGTAGCGCGGTCAGGCAAGGATAAGGCTTGCATCCCCTCTCCGAAGAACTCGACGAATTTTCCAACTACGTTGTGCTGACGAAGTATCTCTACAATCAGAAGAGTCATATCGGTCGCAGTCACTCCCGGGTTCAAACTTCCAGTAAGTCGGAAACCGACCACATCAGGTGCCAACATGTAGATTGGTTGGCCCAACATGACCGCTTCTGCCTCAATTCCTCCAACTCCCCATCCAAGAACTCCCAATCCATTGATCATCGTGGTATGGCTGTCAGTTCCAACTAGCGTATCTGGAAGCCAAACTCCATTCTCTTCCCTAGCAACACTAGCGATCCATTCGAGATTAATCTGATGCACAATTCCTCTACCAGGAGGGACTGCTCTGAAATCGGAAAGGCTCTGTTGACCCCATTTGAGGAACTTGTACCTCTCCATGTTTCGCTGATATTCTATCTCCAAATTCTTCTCTTCAGCATCTTTGAAAATTCCAGAATAATCGACCTGAACAGAATGGTCAATCACTAAATCAACCGGAACCTGAGGATTGACCTTAGATGGGTCTCCACCTAATTCCACCATGGCCTGACGAAGTGCAGCCATATCGACTACCGCTGGAACTCCGGTAAAATCCTGTAGAATGACCCTTGAAGGCATGAATGGAATCTCTCCACGTTCGCCATCTGGCGTCCAGTCTGCAATGGCCTTGACATCTTCTTCGCGTACTAGAAAGCCATCACAATTTCGCAAGGCCCCCTCAAGCAGTACTCTGATACTTCTGGGTAAGGTTCTGATTACCTCTTCCGAGATTGCAGCGGTCAATGGGACTAAACTCGATTTTGAACCATCGCTTAGTGTGAACTCTTGCTTCGCATCCTGCATGGAAGAGCCGAGCAACATCGCCCGCATCAAGGTGACGCATTAGAATACTCAGAACAAATTCCAGAACATCAGGTAATCCAGAAGTCCTGTAGACTCGGTGGAATCAACTTCAATGCTGGTTATGGTCATCTCTCGTACTGGCTTATCACTGCTGCCAGTTTCGACCTGGCTCATCGCCTGAACGTGCTCCATTCCAGAGGTAACCTGCCCAAACACAGCGTGCACCCCATTCAGATGAGACGGAGTAGAATCCTGATCTACGATGTAGAATTGACTGCCGCCTGTATCTGGAGGCGTGGTCTTGGCCATCGCCAAGGCACCTGAAACATGGCATGTTCCAACCCATGGGGATGATGGATCATTTGGATTTGTTTGAGTGCAATCCAATTCATCGGGGATTGTCCACGCGGATCTACCAGCGCCATTACAATCAGAATCGGTTGAAGGTTCCCCGTTGCAGAGATTGTGGAATTCGTAAGCATATCCTCCTGAACCATCCATCCCTTGGACATCTCCAGTTTGCAACATGAATTCATCGATTACTCTGTGGAATCTAACCCCATCATAATTCCCGGCTTCCGCATGATCAATCCAATTTTGAACGGCGATTGGAGCCGCATCGTGATACAGTTCAATTTCGATGACTTCTCGATGAGCTAATCCATCATCATCGGTCCATTTGACATGTATTCGCGCATTGTACTCCATACTTGCTTCAGTCAAAGTACCATCAGAAATGACCTTGATTACGGCAAGTGTGAACATCAACAAAACCGGAATGGCGATTATCCCGAAGAAAGTTGGAGTTCCATCATCGATCATCTTGGGAATCAATCTCTCCCTAACTCCTTCTGATGACATTTCTCCCTGCAGGCCCTCAAGTCCTACTCGGGCATCTTTGAATTTCGGATCGATCTTCAATGCTTGTCGATAGTGCTTGGTAGACTCTCTGTACATCTTTTTCAGGCCTGTTTCTTGCGCTATCCCCTTCTTGCAGTCACCCGCTAATTTCCAGGTCATTGCGTGCTCGCCTTTCTCATCCAAACCACGCAATTCTTCCAACGCTTCATCGAAGTTACTCGAAGAGATTTTTTCCTCTATTGCCTTCCAGCCTTCCTCCATTTCCTTGCTCGGCATCATTCTTCCGACCCGCCTTCCTATTTTCAACTCGTCGAATCCGAGAATTGGAAATACAATCATTCCTCCGCCCTTACAGGGCGGTATACCCATACGTTGAATAGGCGTATTACAGCCCCCATGCGGCAAGAACAAGGCCTACTGGCCTCAAAGGAAGGAAAGGAAATGGATACCGTCGTCAATGATTTCAGCCTTAACATAGCAACTGCAAACGGAACTGGTTCACAAAGTGCCAATTTGATTCTGCTCCAAACCATGGCCGACATGGGGGTCAATGTGAGCGGAAAGAACCTGTTTCCTTCAAACATCTCAGGATTACCAACTTGGTATATCATCAGAGTCTCTGATGCTGGATATCAAGCACCAGGAGACCGCACCCACATTCAGGTATTGATGAATAAAGCAACGTGGGACAAAGATATCGAAGAATGCAAGCCAGGGACATTGATCATCTACAATTCCGATGTCAAGATGCCCGTGGAAAGGGATGATTGTATGTTATTCCCTGTTCCAATGACAAAGATGGCCCGTAGCCTACACCCAAAACTCGCTCGAATGATTGCCAACATCGTTTATGTTGGAGTTATAGCCCATATCATAGATCTTGATGATGCGGCCATCCTTTCTGCCCTAAGCAAACAATTCAGGGGTAAAGCAACCGCTATTGATCTCAACAGTCAAGCTGTATTGTTGGGACGGGAATATGCAGCAGAGCACTTCGGAGAGGAGAGAGGGCCATATAGAATTGAAGCGAGAGAAATTGAAGATAATACTTTCATGATTGAAGGTAATGAAGCGGTTGCCCTAGGATCAATCTTTGGTGGAATAACCACCTTGTCATGGTATCCTATCACTCCCTCTTCCTCCTTGGCCGAGAGTGTCATAGCATGGCTGCCAAAACTACGAAATGATGAGAACGGAGAATCGACCTGTGCAGTCATCCAAGCAGAGGATGAGTTAGCAGCAGTTGGAATGATCGTCGGTACTGGGTTTGCAGGAGGGCGAGGTATGACCTGCACTAGCGGGCCCGGAATCTCGTTGATGTACGAGTTCATCGGCCTTGCCTACTTCGCCGAGATACCATGTGTCATCTGGGATGTTAATCGCACAGGGCCATCAACCGGTCTACCCACTAGAACCCAGCAAGGCGACTTGACAATGCTCTACGAAGCCAGTCATGGCGATACTCAATTCCCAATATTGATTCCAGGAAACATGGAGGAATGTTTCGAATTCGGCTGGCGTGCCTTTGATGTTGCAGAGCGCCTACAGACCTTGGTCTTTGGATTCTCAGACCTAGATCTAGGGATGAACAAATGGAAGTGCAAAGGTTTCGAATATCCTGATGAAGCGATAGACCGTGGCAAGGTAGTACGCACTCAAGAACAACTCGATGCTATCGAGAACTACGGGCGGTATCGCGATGTTGATGGAGACGGGATCTGCTATCGAACCCTGCCGGGTTCCGGACTCGACCCAATCCTATACCGCGGTACTGGGCATGACGAAGATGGAGTATACTCTGAGAAGCCAGACGTGTATGAAAAGAACATGGCACGTCTGAAGCGTAAGATCGACAACGCACGTACTTGGCTACCCCAACCAATACTACGAGAAGAAGTCGAGAAAGAAGTCGGAATCATCTACTACGGGAGTATGGAAAACACAATCCAAGAGATTGATGATATCCTCGAATCCACCGGCATGAAAGTGTCACAATGCAGAATTCGTTCACTACCTTTGTCTCCAATAGCGGAGAAATTCGTTAGAGACCATGAAACCACCATTGTGTTGGAGATAAATCGCGACGGACAGATGTACGGAATCCTGCGCAAGGAGTTACCAATTGAATTGGTTCCGCGAGTACATAGTGTCGCATACTCCGATGGATTGCCTCCAAGAGCGAGATTGTACGCTGAAAAGGTGATGGAAGTCCTACGCGAAGTCGGAGCTACCAAGGAGGTGTTGGTATGAGCATTAAACTGAACGTCATCAATCTACCAAAAGACGACTACAAGGGAGGACCATCTTCACTATGTCCAGGCTGTGGACACGACCAAATTTCCAATGTAATCATCAACGCTGCGTGGGAAAATGGAATCGAACCTCAAAGAATCGCGAAGATGAGTGGTATCGGTTGCTCCTCGAAAACTCCAGCATATTTCCTTGGACAATCGCATGGTTTCAATACAGTTCATGGAAGAATGCCTAGTGTTAGTACAGGTGCAGCGATGAACAACAAGGATCTAACTTTCATCGCAGTAAGCGGTGATGGAGATAGTGCCAGCATCGGTATCGGTCAATTGATTCACGCCATCAGAAGAAATCTGAATATGGTATATATCATCGAAAACAACGGTGTCTATGGACTGACCAAAGGACAGTATTCAGCGACTGCAGACAAAGGTTCGAAGAAGAAAAAGGGCGCTGTAAACGAAACCCAGCCCATCGATCTATGTGCCTTGGCAATAAATCTTGGATGCACCTTTGTAGCTCGTTCATTCTCAGGTGCCAAGAAGCAACTAACCGCCTTGATGAAGGCTGCAATCAGCCACAAAGGATTCGCCCTGTTGGATATCATTTCACCTTGTGTCACCTTCAACAACAACGATGAATCGATGCGCTCCTATGGATATGTCAAAGAGAACGACATGGAACTACACACAGTAGATTACATCCCACACTTCAATCCAGTAGAGGAAGTAGAAGTTCCCGCAGGTGCCTACAAAGATATCGAATTACATGATGGATCAGTAGTTAGATTGGAAACCATAAGCGAAGACCATAACCCAGGAGATGCTGTTGCAGCATTAGCGGCATTACATCAAGCAGAAGTAGATAAGAAGCACGTTACTGGATTACTATATTTCAATGCAGACAAACCAACTGCAGCAGAAGACCAAAATCTAGTCTCAACACCACTTGCAGACCTTACTGATGAACAGATGCGCCCATCAAAGGAAGCACTTGACGAGATTAATGCCGGTTTCCTGAACAGTTGAAAACCACCACTTACGGTTGAAGAACAGGGTTCTCCTTTTCAGATGAAGAGGGTCAGCAGGTTCCGTGGACCTACTATATTCGCTTGCGACTTGGCTGGCTCCGGTTCCGGTTCTAGCCCTTGCAGCATGGCTAATTGTACGCCAAAAAGAAGGTGGATTCAATGAATTATCAGCCCTACTTGGAAAGAGATGGATTATCGCTTTTCTATCTGTGTTGATGATTGGAACTTGGATTATCCCGTGGGGAGCGATAATCCCTCTAGTAGCGGGGATGCTGCTATTGCATTGGGTGGAATTCGATGAAGGGTCAGAAAAGCATCGGCTAATCATTTCAAGTGTGGCGATGATTGGAATCATGATTGGAGGTTTTGTCCCAACCTCAATACCCACCGCTCCCGAATCATGGGGGGAACCATTGCTAACTGAGAATCTCAACTCTCCATTTTATCCTAACTCTGAGCAACACGTTTGGGTTCTAACAAGTCCAGAAATAGCAGCGGTTTCGGTAACTACAATCAGAACTCCTTGGGCGATGAATCCCACAGGTGGAGAAACTGCATTACTATGGTTGGTAGATTCTACCGGTGCTGACAAGGAAAGGCTCCGTGCAAGTATCGAAGCATTGAACGAAGAATCTTCCAGTTCTTTCATCAGCCCTGACCTGTTTGAACTGGTCGATGTTGAAAGTGAAAGTACACACAGATACAAACGTGGAGATATCGATCAAAGCATGTGCGTCAAGAGACAACAGATTGTCATGGATATTGACTTACCATTGATTACTCTCAAGGCTGAGGTACTCAGCATCGTCGATAGCGAATGGGGTGGACAGACCACAGTATTGACAATCATCAGGCCGGGTTTTGCTGAAACTCATGACATCTGGGCGGAGGATGTAGTCCTCGAATGGTTGCAGAGTAGAGAGTAGTTTTCGGGCGCCCTAAAAATCTGCTATTTTTCGTGCCAAGATAATATATTCTGGCTTGCAGTACCCCATTTAGTCAAGGTTTAGGTTGACCTAAACATTATATCCCATCGTCCCTCCGCACGCCGCAGGAGTCCCGAGAAATGTTACAGAAGTATCACAAAGCCATGACGTTGTCAACTCTGGTTTTGATTACCTGTCTTGCCGGATGTCTCGACTCTGTGATGCCCCCTAGCAAAGATGACTCCGACAATAAAGAAAGGTTGGTCATCGCATACGAAGTAAAAGACGATTACGAGAATCCAGATGAGAATCCCCAGATACTGGCCGATTACCTAGCCGCAGAACTCGACATGGATGTAAGCCTCTACCCTATTTCATCTGAAGGGGCAATCATCGAAGCCCTTCGCTTCGGCCACGCAGATATCGCGTTCATGGATGGAGCAGCAGCATGGATGGGCTGGCAGCAGTATGATCTCGAGGTTCTGGCTGCAGACCAAAAGTCGGATGGGCGCACTTACTACCAGGCCCATGCTTGGGTTCTCAACGATAGCGAGATGGCAAATGCATACCTAGACGGAGATGACTCGACCGACCCGTTCGCCCTCTTGCAAGGCAAGACCTCTTGCCACACTGGTTGGTTGAAATCAGCAGGTATGTTGTTGCCCATGGGATATCTAATCGGTAACAACTACACGACTATTCAAGGAAATGCCAACGACATCGCCTCATTGCGCGACACGATTACCCACTTCTTCAACGAAAATGCAAGTATTCCTGAATCTGGAACTCCATATTATGGATATGGTGGAGCAATAAAGTGCCTATCGGACGGCACTGGAGACGTTGCTTTTGCAAAAGACAGCACGGTTGATTCGTATTGTAATAATAATAATGCCAGCGATGATGAGGAGTGGTGCCTTGAGATGTCACGCTACATCAAGTTGGCCAAATTCGGCAATGCACCAAGCCACCCAATCATGTACAATCCTTCTAAGTTGAGTGCAGACAAAGTAGCTGATGTAAGAGCTGCCCTGTTGTCTCTGAACGAAGATACCGAGGGACAGGGCATCCTTGAGAACATTCTCAATACTCCTGGACTTGTAGAAACCGATGCTGAAAGCCATCTGAGCAGTTATGGAAATCTAGTGCAGAATATTCCTGGAATTTCTACTTACTTCAACGACAAATTCGACATTCAGACATAGGTTGAGAACAATGCCCAAAGAACTGGTCAAACTTGAGCACCTCGCGGTAGGATATGACCAGCCTCTAGTTAGTGAAATCACTACCAGTATCAACAGCGGCGAAGTCATCGCCGTACTAGGCCCTTCAGGAATAGGAAAGACAACTCTAATCAGAACAATTGCCGGATTGGTTGCCCCTTTGGATGGCAAAATAGAGAACAGGACCCCGCGCCGCGGTGGAACTGGTTACATCCCTCAAAGACTCGGATTGGTACGACATATGTCTGTGAAGGCAAATGTGGAATTGGGTGCGCGCTGTAGAACCTCTCGATGGTATCCCGCATTGGCACCATTACCGAAGAAATTGCGGAATGAAGTAATCATGGCCATAGAAGCCTTGGGAATCTCAGAACATCTGAACGATCCCGTTAGGATTCTAAGTGGGGGTCAACAACGACGCGTAGCGACCGCGAGAGCATTGGCTCAAAGACCGAAAGTAATTCTCGCCGATGAATTTCTCGGTGAATTGGATGACGAAAACGTAGAGATCGTATTGTCTGTTGTCAAACAGTTGGTGGAAGAGGAAGATACTGCATTGGTCATGGTAGAACATCACGAAGAAATCGCACGCAAAATTGCTGACCGAATCTGGATTATCGAAGAAGGGCGTTTGAAGGAGGTTGAGCCATGAGGAGACACCACCTTGTCATCACAGTTCTAGCACTGATGCTGCTGGCTTGGATGACATTTCTTGATGTGGTAGGAAATGACTGGTTCAGATTAGAAGGCAGTTGGGACAATCTGGTCATCTTCTTCAGTGAGAGCATCTGGCCTTTGGATTGGTCCGTACTTGACCCAAGCCCGCCTTGTCATGGTGCTGAGGGGATATTCTGCTCCCCAGCATATACCGGAATCGTGGAAACTCTAAGAATGGCATTTGTCGCAACGATTCTCGGTTTCATCATCGCACTTCCTCTTTCGACTATCGCCGCATCTAATTTGGCTCCGAACTGGATCGCTATTCCAATCCGAATTTTTCTCTCTGCCATGCGCAGCCTACCCAGTATAATCTGGGCCATCTTCCTTCTCATCTTCATTGGAGTGGGGCCGGTTGCGGGAATCTTTGCCATGGCGCTGTATACTATTGGATACCTAGGGAAATTGCAGTATGAATCCTTAGAAGGTGTCCAAAATGCCCCACTGGAAACTGCACGCGCAATGGGCCTCCGACATTCTGAGACTGCAATACATGTGGCGATTCCAGAAGCTGCTAATCACCTGATTAGTCAATTGATGTTCATGTTCGAATACAATGTAAGACATGGCACCGTCCTTGGAATAGTTGGAGCTGGAGGCATTGGCTACCATATCAACAACCAACTCAAGTTTCTCGCATATGACAAAGCAGCAGCCCTTCTGGTAGTGGTATTCGTAGTGGTAGTGGCTATCGACCTATTATCGATGTATGTGCGATCATTCGTCACCGAAGAAGGAGACGTCAAGAGGCCTAGTTGGGGAACCGTATTCCTACCTGCAGGAATGGCGGCTCGATTCCACCACCGTCAAAGCGCAGATGAAGAAGAGTGACGCCTTTTGGAAATCATTCTGTACACACCGTTGCGAATGAATGATGGAATAAGCCAAGCAAAGGGGAAGAGAATCCTCCAATGCCAGCCAAGATAGAGAAGGCAACGTATCGCTGCTGCGGACTGTGCATAGGGTCTACCATTACGAATCAAATACATGGAATCCATTGCCTGCAAATTGTCCGGTAAAGTTGCAATCAACTCCTCAGATTCGGATATTGCAACTATTTCTAACGGCTTCTTCATTCGTTTCTTGAGAAAACGCATCGACTTAGAACAAAGAGTACAATCCCCGTCATAGAGGAGGACATCACTCTGCTGCGACACGCAATGAACCATCCTTGTAGGATATCTGGATACGCTTGGGCACCTTGCGAGTCAATGCTGACAAAGCATCGTAAATCTCATCCTGCTTGACCTTGAACGCCTTTGCAGCCTTGGGAGTAGACCATGGTACTGTCTCGAAATCGGACTGACGTATCCACTCGAATAGGCGCGCCTCGAGGTCGGTCAAATCATCCGCCATGAGGATGGGAGGGGGTCGTGGTTGAAGACATCACCGCTAAGACAAGGAGACAATTCGCCTTGCACAATCCTCAGCTGTAAGGTCTCCATTGAGTAGAGTGTTGACCGCTTTGATGAATGGAACATCGATGCCATCCTTTTCAGCCCTCTCTGCAAACATTCGTGCTGCTCTAACCCCTTCAGCGACCATAACCATCTCTGACAAAGCTTCTTCCAAAGATAGACCTGAACCTAATTTCTCTCCCATTCTACGGTTGCGCCCAACTGGAGATGTCGAAGTCACAAACAAGTCTCCCATTCCTGCTGGCCCGAAGGCGGTCTCACCACGGGCTCCTAATTGTGGAAGCAATAGACATCCTTCTCTAAAGCCGGCAGTGAATATTGCAGCCTTGAGATTGTCACCACCCAAAGACCCAACCGAAGCGATACCATCCACCAATCCACAAGCAAGAGCGACTACATTCTTGTAAGCACCCCACAATTCTGCGCCGATTGGATCACTAGCCGGGTGCAAAACAAGATTCTCTGTGGACAATGTATTGACAAGGCGCTCAGCGATAGAACGCTCATGTGAAGCAACCAAAGCAGTAGTCAATACTCCACTGGCAACCTCTGGAGCGATGGTTGGCCCAGTCATAACTGCAACAGGATTGACCATACTCTCTGCTCTGAGCATCTCTTCTATTGCCTCGGAAATCAACCTCTCTCCGGGTGCCAAACCCTTGGCCAAATCCAACAACACATGCCCTGGACGAAGATAATCAAGGATATCTCCGACCACATCAAGAATCACGCTAGATGGTAGGGCTAGAACAACGATTTCACTGGCTTCCAAAGCCTCCTCGACGCGCATGGTAACATCGAGTCCTGACAGGGACTGCCCATCGAGATACTTGCGATTGATTCCTTCAGTCATTATCGACTCATACACCTCTTGTTCAACCGTCCAACCAAAGACGCTGTGCCCATCTTCAAGCCAAAGACGCGCTAGCGCAGAACCCCAGTTGCCCAAGCCAAGGATAGCAATATTCGCCATGATATCGAAACACTGGCACCATCATACACATATGTGGTTTCCCACATCTTTGCTGCCAATGATAGCGATTACTCAGATTCCGTTTCTTTTCCGACAATGTGTTTTGAAAACAATAGTGCCCCGATTAATGAACCGATAACAGCCAACACCATCGAAGTACGGTGGTCAACCAACAACCAGTCCCAATTATTACTTGCAGAAAGCGAATAGAAACCAAGACCGATGGCGGGACCAAATATCGCAGAACCGGACAAAGTAGTGCCGATTAATCCAGTAGCAGTTCCCGGCTCATCCCCAGTCTCAGCCACGGCTCTTAGAGTTCCGATATACAATAATCCGAAGCCCAATCCCAAAGGAGCCTGCCAGAACAACATGATGTACAGGGGTGAGACATCCAACCATTCTCCAATCGGCCTAGTTGTCAAGAAACCGATGAAGGTCACTACACTTACCCAATACCCCCAACTTATCGAACGCTGTGGATCCCAAGTTTTTGCAATCGTCATTCCAACTGCGAATTGAACTAGACCGTTGACTGCCTGCACCAATCCAATCATGGTATTCAAGGCCCAGAAATCATACCCTGCTGCAAGACCCGCAAGCAAAACGCCCCAGACTGCCCACAGAGTATGGGCTCCCGCTTGACGTGAGAAGAATGGGATGTAGTACCATTTCAGACTCTTGAACACTTTCCAAGGACTTCTCGCCAGGGGCCCTGGCGCAACTAACTGCGGCTGTGGCTGCAACATCAACAACAACATCGCCAGAACATTGAGTGAAGCGGCGCAGATGAACATCTGATTCAACGAAAAGACATCGATAACTGCACCTGCAGATAGTGCACCTACTGCCCAACCCAATTGTCCCGAGGCTGCTAATCCACTGACTGGTTCGTCATCACGCCGTAGCCAAGCGACCAATGCTGGCATAGTTGCTCCATGTCCCAACCCCCCAATCAGACGAGTCAGGGCGATTCCCGCAACAGAAGTGACATAGGCCTGTAGACCGATGGCGAATGCAGCCAACAGTAAACCGCCAATGGCGATCCATTTCGGCTGGTATAGATCGACCATTCTCCCTGATGCCACCGAGGCTATTGCAAGACAAAGAGAATGGAAAATCGCCATGCCGAATATGAATGAAGTAGAATAGCCCAATTCCGCCATCCACAAAGATGCCCATATCCATCCTGAGAACCACGCAGCAGCATCGAGAAAGCGCGCGATTCGCCTCATCATCAAGTAACTGCTGAAGCGTAGCACTCATGACCTCTTGCTATCACGGCTTAGTCAGGCAGGGGTCGCCGAGCTTGGTCAAAGGCGCTGGGTTTAGGTCCCAGTACATACTGTTTCGCAGGTTCAAATCCTGCCCCCTGCACTAATTACGTATTTTCAGACAATAAAATAGGGCGATACCCTATCGGCGAAACGTGAAGACCGTCGGGGAATATTATGCTGAGGCGTTTACTTCACAAGAACAATTTGGCATTGCCATGGTGTCAAATTGGCTCAGCCTGATTGTTTTTTTGTGGTTGGTCAGTCTTGCATTTCTGATAATTCGTGCTAATCCAAAAGCCAATGAAAATCGTTTCATGGCTTTACTGATCACTTGTGAAGGATTCAAGGCGGCTTTCCACATGAAGGCTATTACACCTGGTGGGCATGATTGGTGGTTTATTGACCAATACCTTTGGAATTTCAATACCACATTTTTCATTTCAGCACACGTTTGTTCGGTATTGATGTATATCTGTTTTCCAATCTATTATCGTGTTAATCAACTTTCATTTCTATACAAACCGGTCTTCCAAAGGCATGCGTGGTATGTCATACCTCTATTGACGATGATGTTCATGATCATTGCAACAGATCTCTGGGTGTACGAACATTATGCATGGATTGTCTGTTCAGAAGTGGGCGCACAACCTGAGGTTATTTCACAATGGGGAGCAACCTTAACTCCATCAATGCAGGAGGCGGTTGATTCAGTCGGAAATTGTCCAGTCATTGGCGAATGGGCAATCGAAAAGACACCAGTATTCGGCTTCTTTATGGTAGCCCTCTCTCCATTCATATCAATCATAGCACTGATTGTCATGCGAACTTCAATGAAGCAATACAAGAATGAAGAAAATTCTGCTTCAAGCAATAGTCTGACTTCTCGATCTCTGTATATCGGATTCCTCGGTAAGGTCATTGGCTCCATGATATTCTTCATCACTCTCTTCGTCATCATCCCGGCATTAAATGGTGGAACTCTACCAAATCTCGGAGATAGCATCATCAATGAATTAGAAAACCCCAGAGAATTAAAGGTAGTTTTGACAAAGTATGCTTGGATACTTACAGGCCTCATGATTCCGATACCTTTTGCATTTGAGGGTATGATGTTCGCTCATGCATCGCTGAAAGATACTGTTCTTGGTATTGATTCAAAACTTAGGCGCACATTTCGCAACTCTATTTTCACTGGCATAGGTGCAGTATTATTCCTAGTTGGAAGTGAAGTTATGGAATCTTTCCTCGGATATGGGGCAATTGGGGGAGTCTTGTTAGGAGCAGGTATCTTGATTATTCGTAAACCGATTGTTTCTACTATAGATCGATTCAGCAATAAGATTCTACCCTCGGCATTCAGTGATTCTGAAATCGCATACATACAAGCCTATTCTGCAGCAGGCGCAGATGGAGTAATCACCGAGGCCGAACGAAGGGTTTTGGCTGCTACCGCCAGTGCTCTGAATATCTCAGCAGAGAAAGCAACAGAACTCGAACAAGCCTTCGATTCTGAAGAAGAATAGATTCATCGGTAGTAATACTAATCCTTGGGTGCCAACGCCATCTTACACATCGCCATAGCGGCAATTATTTTGTGATCTGCTGCTGAGTTTGATTCGATTTCAACCGATAGCGTACGGGTACGATTTTCATAGAATGTAGCCGATTTTTTCCCCCCTATATGAATGCTGAAAGACGGTGAGTGTAAACCGGAAAACAGTTTCTTCGAATTTGCTTTCATCTTATCCACCATATCCTTGCCTGCCCAATCATCTCTCATCTCACCGATGCTTTGTTCTGATGCATCAAATATCTCCCAAAATTCCTGAATTGCAGACTTCAAGACTTTTCTTTTTGTTGAACCAATCCTTGAATTATCTCCTGAAAGGGTGAAAATGAATTCGCCCCATGCATCTGAAATGTTCATCTGGTTAATGACGAAAATACGATTTTTGTATTCGGGATCTGTTGTTATCAACAATTCCTCTTTCAATTTGAAAGGTCGTTTCCATGCATAAGCAATTGCGTGTTCGTTTGAATCATTGAACACAAAATGTTGGCCTAGTCTAACCTCTAGTTTTTGCTTGATTGAATATTGCTTCAAATTGAACAGTTCGGAACTATCAGTATCTAATTCGTTACCAAACCATTCAAATTCGCCTTCACATAGTGGGCACTCGAAATCTCCTGATGAACCGTCTTCCAATTCAAGTTCCCCCTCACAATGGGGGCAAATTACATCGACCACGAAACCTGAGGAGAGCATCCATTGAAATTATTATTGTCACAATGTAATATAATGCATTGACTAGGTGTAAGGACCAAGGCTCATCCGCGCTCGCAGGGTTTCGTGCAGACCATCCTGTTGTCCGCTGCCTTTGCCGCGCTGGTCGCTATGGCCGTCACTTTAGCCATCGAACGTTGGGGTGGTGTTGTCGGAGGAATCCTCGGCACACTGCCAACCACAATCGTTCCAGCAGCCATTGGAATGTACCTCGCAGGAGGACAGGATGACCTCGAGACCAGTCTTTCTCTAGTCCCATTTGGAATGGTCCTCAACTCCTTATTTGTCGGAGCATGGGTCCTCTACCCACGGCTTAGGCAAAATGTGTCGGTGTTGGAGATGACTGTGGCTTCACTCTCCTTGTGGGCCATACTAGCCGTAATTCTCACACTTATTCTCGACCTTGTTATCGGAGACAACTCACAATTCATGATTGGAATAATTGGCATGTTCATCTTGGTCTGCTTAGGAATGTGGATGACCTGGAGGCCCGCAGATGCTCCAAGAGGAAGTAGGTCAGTAAGTAGGGGCGTCATACTCTCAAGAGGAATTGCTGCTGCTACTGCTATCGGAGTTGCGGTTTATCTTTCAGGACTGGGCATGCCGCTAATCGCAGGTCTTGCTTCGGTATTCCCAGCGATATTCCTTACCACCATGGTCGGTCTTTGGATCTCTCAGGGTCCAGAAGTACCTACAGGTGCTGCAGGTCCAATGATGTTGGGAGGCTCTTCTGTGGGCGCATACGCTCTAATCGCCATCTGGGCATTACCAGAACATGGAATGGTTCTCGGGAGTATCATCAGTTGGCTATCCGCAGTACTTGTCACCTCGATACCCGCCTACTGTTGGTTGCAATACAGGACGTCTGCCTTCCAAAGGGAGAATTCGGTCACTTCTTCACCAGCGGAACAAATCTGACCGCACAGACATGTTTTCTCTTCAACGCTCTACCTGTTTTCTTCCAAGAGAATAGATGTTGACCACTTGGTCTCTTTACCGGTGCGACAATCACTCCTCCCTCTGTCAATTGCGTACGCCATGCCTTCGGAAGTTTACGAGCACATGCCGCAGCAAGGATACCGTCGTAGGGTGCATGGGATTCAAGGCCTAGATGTCCATCACCAACCTGCATTGATGTTGGTTCCAATTTCAACGAGGATAGTCGCTCTCTGGATGATTCCAACAGTTCAGGTATGATTTCTATACAATGTACTTGATAGCCCATTGAAACCAATATCGCAGTTTGATATCCACAACCCGAACCGATCTCTAATATTCTGCCACCAGGCTGAATTCCGGCTGCCAATATCTGCGTCATCAAGGCAACCATGTATGGTTGCGAAATCGTTTGGTCGTGGCCTATCGGCAAAGGTCTGTCCAAATAGGCCGAAGTCTGCAAAGCATCGGGGAGGAATAGATGTCTAGGCACTTTACGCATGGCGTTGAGTACTGATTCATCACTGATGTCGCGGGCTGCTAATTGCTCGTCGACCATGCGATTTCTCAAGGCGGAGACTTCGTCCACATAATCCACAGGTTTGGCCTTCTTGATAAGCAAGAGCACTAGCCATTAACCTGCGAGTACCACAATTCAATCCTGTAACCCGCGCTCTCTGAAAAGCGATCATGAACCTAGGAATGGAACTAAATACCGTTTGGCTCCGCCAAAAGCATGGATACTATTTTCTTGAAACAATTCGGACTCCAAAGAAGTGGAACAAATATTTTCAAGGCACTGATTGAGATTAACTTCAACAATACCCATGTACTAACAAAATATCTCGGAGGCAAGCATGAGGCAACAGACTGGGACACGATTTTTCGACACTTGTCGGAAACCGTATCACTTGACTATGGAATTGACGAATCTGATGCAGAACAACTTTCCACCCTAGTTAAGAATAAAGAATTAGGCTTCATTTTTAACATAAAAGAACCAATCCCCTGGGTTGAGAGTTATCATCGACATTATTTGAAAAAAGCAAAAGCAAAGAATCCTAAAGTAGTGAAAGAATTGGACTTTGAATGGATAGAAAAAAGACTCATTCAGTGGGAGAATTTAATGACTTCATGGAGTAAGTTCCATCAAGAAAATAGAGAAAATTCAGTCATGGTAACACATTACGGGATACTAACGGATGCGAGGAATCTACTAGAATCGGTCCAAGAAAAGTTCTCATTGCAACCGCGAAAAGGTGGAGAGTTAACTGACAAGATTGAAAATTATGCCAGACGTGGAACATATTTTCAACACGGAGAAGATCTCCTTATCCAATCCAAAAAATTTGATTCGTCTTATCATTTAGAGAATCAATGGCTAGAGTCCTTCTCCGAGGAAACACTAGAGTTCACGAAAGAAAAGATCAGTCAAATTGAATCTAGATTACCTGAAGTCAGATCATATGGTTTGAAAATGGCAGATTTGATATAATTAGCCAGTCTATTTTCATCTAAGGATTAGCACAAAAAGTGGATGATTAGCAGCATGGCCGCTATTTCCCACATGCCACTATCTCTTAGGTACATTCCTCCATAGACTAGAGTAAGGTGGTACCTCAAGCATGGTTGTTATCTCAGAAAATTTCTTTCATTGAGGGTTAATTGTCCGAGCGCTGTACTAAATCATCCATATCATTCTCGATGGAATTGTTCGCAAATAGTCAATAAATTGGAAATTACTGGCCTGAAATCAATTGTTGCATCATCCTGATAAATGGTAGCCGTGGCTCAGAATACGTGAATGGGAGAGTTGAACAATTACAATCATCCTCATTCTCAGAATTGAGAGATGTAGGGCCGCCCAGTCTACTGAAGTCACCATTTGTTCTAATTAACAACTTATACCAAGAAAGGCTGTTAATGAAATACCTAGTGAAACGGAATTTAGCTGAAAAATATAATTCCCCAATATTGGGATGGTTATGGAGTGTAATTGAACCCATGGTACTGACTGCAACATTCTATATTCTATTCATGATTCTGGTGGAATCAAGGGATGAATATCGTGTACTAAATATAATGTTAGGTATACTAACTTGGAGACTTTTCAGAACAGTTACAATGGAATCTACAATGGCTTTGAAAAAGGGCAGAGGATTAATTCATACAATTTACTTCCCCCGCGAGGTATTCATATTTTCAAAAATGTTTACTAGTGTGGTTACCTATTCATTGAGTCTATTAATCTGTATTCCATTGTTGATTATGTTCAGTTTGAAGCCCAATATTTACTTCCTTTATTTACCACTCAGCATGCTCAATGTTTGTCTACTTGGAACTGGAATCGGTATGTGTTTGGCTTCAATGGTCCCAAGAATACCCGATATACAAAATATGACCAAACTTACTGTAAGAATTATGTTCTATCTCTCACCTGTGTTCTATACATTGGAATACATGAAGAGAGTTCCTGAAGAAGTTCTGGCGATTTATCTCTATGTAAATCCGATGGCGATTTTCTTGACATTAACGCGTTCGGCATTCATTGGAAATAAGCCTTCAATGCTTAATCTAGAACATATCCTATTCAGTACGGGAATTTCCATAATTTTCTTCATTATTGGTACAATCATTTTCAGCAGATCTCACTTTAAGGCGGTGAAGTATTTATGACATCTTTATCGGTTTCTTTAGAACAAGTTTCTCTGTTCTTTCCTATGAAAACATCTTCCAATAATCCGATAGCAAATATATTGGGCAAGATTAGTGAAAAGACGAGTTATGCCGCATTAAATTGCATTAATCTAAATGTGGAAAAAGGTGAAATTGTAGGAATACTGGGGAAAAATGGTTCAGGAAAGACTACGTTATTGAAAACTATTGCTCGAATATATCGACCAGATAAAGGGAGGGTGTTAACTTCAGGTAGAGCGACACTTTTGAGTAATATTCAGGGTGGAATGAATGAACAATTGACTGGCATAGAGAATATAAAATTAAGAGGGGCAATTTTGGGTTTTACTAGCGAACAAATTGAGAATTTTTCTGATGATATAATCAAGTTCGCAGACATTGGGCAATTCATTAATCAACCACTAAAGACCTACTCATCTGGAATGCGTACCAGATTGGGTTTTGCAATTACTTGTTTTGCAAATCCAGAGATTATTTTATTGGATGAAACAATGGCTGTTGGTGATCACGAATTTACTAAAAAATCGAAGAAGAAAATTTTCGAAATGGTGAAAAGTGATGCAACAGCAATAATTGCTACACATAGCGCAAGTGTACTTAGGCTAGTTTGCGATCGTGTAATCTATCTTGAGAATGGTAAACAAATTCCAGTTAAGGATACTGAACATGCGATTCGCTTATACCGCGGTGAAGATGAAGAAGAATAGGTGATTAATTGAGTTCCGCTTCGGATTCAAACTCTTGGGTAAAGAGAATGTTATCGAAATTACCGTTTGCTCAGCCTTACGTACCCCCTACAATGCCACAAAGAAATGTAATCATTTTATCCATGAAAAGACCAATTGAAATCGAAAAGATATCTACATTAGTCAGGAGAGAATACCTAAAAAGAGGCCCTTTAGTAATCGACCACATTTCGCAAGGTATAGATTATCTTAGTGTGAAAAGAAAAGGAAAGCAAGATGCTTCTAACTTGTATTTAGCTGCACTTAGAGCATTCTGTGAATGTAACCCCACACTAGGTCTTGAATTTGGAGATAAGCATATTGCTGAATTTGAAGATCAAAGAGCTTACAGGACAATGATTACTCACAATAATAGGTTGAATAACCATGCTAAATCGTTAGAATTATTGGTGAAAATGAAGCACACACAGTGGGTTGACGATATGAAATCGAGCCTGAAATTCAAGGTTTACGGCGATTCACCTGGGCATGACGAAGATGGTGCGCCACTTAGGTGGTTGTATAACCACAAACACATTGTTTCTCTCAATAGAGAATTGTATCTGCTTCACTATCCTATCGACAAAGATGAGTTTTTCTCGGAATCTGGGAATTCACGAATTGAGTTGAATGGAAGTATTTATTCAGAACAAAAATTGGAGCCGAATTCTGCTTTAGTTTGCTTTAAATTCCTAGATGAAAATGATCAATCAATTGAAGGCGCATCCCCTATAGGTTTGATACATTCTCCTAGGGTCGGGTGGTATTCATATCTCAATCCCAATAATCCTGATAACGATAGCTTCTCTATCGAGTTTGAGACCCCCCCCGGCACTAAACGCCTTGTTCTAGGATTTCGACTATGGAATCTGAAAACTCAAGCTTATCTTGGAGAAGAATTGAAGTTGTTACCTTCTTCAATGCAAGGGGTATATGAACAATTGAATGAATGGGTAGAGACCGCTAATTCTAGCGAATCGGATAAAGTTGTATTCATGTTTTCTGGAACAACATTTTACCAATTAGTACGTGCAAATCGACCGATTCGATTGACAAAGGTTCTCTTGGATTTGGGAATGCCCGTGTTATTCAACTATCACCGCTCATCAATGAATGAACCAAGTCCAGACTTTGTTGATACGAAATTAATTCAAATCCCCACTGATATCACCCAATCAATACTTGGAAAAATAGCAAGTTTAGATTTTGGGAATAAAAAGAAGATTTTCGTGGTTTCATATCCCCACCCCAGTATTCCTAAAGTATTGTATAGATTCGTTGCTAATGGGTGGTATACAATCTACGATGCGAGAGATGAGTGGGAAGAGTTCAGCAAAGTAGGTCAAGCAAGATGGTACAACGAGGCAAATGAGAGATACATTACTAGCCATTGTGATAATGTGACTGCGGTCTCTAGACCCTTGGCAAATAAGCTTGATACATATTCACCGAAAAAACCAGTATCTGTAGTTCCTAATGCACTAGGGTGGGGATTCCTTCAATCAGATTATCGATGGATAGGAGATCAACAAAAAATCATCGGATATTTTGGGCATCTTACCAGCAGTTGGTTTGATTGGGAAAATTTGCTCTATATGGCAGAAAAAAGGCCAGAATACAAGTTTGAGTTAATTGGGCACTCTGCTCCAGATGATTTGGATTTACCATCAAATGTAGAGTTATTAGGGCCAAAAAATCACCCTCAAATAAACAAAATTGCTGCAAGGTGGTCTGTAGGTATCATTCCATTCCAAATAAGTACCTTAGCAGATGCTGTAGATCCCATAAAGATCTACGAATATCTAGCATTAGGTCTTCCGACGGTTTCATTTAGAATGCCACAAATTGATGACTATCCATATACAACAACCGTGGAAAATGTGGAAGGCTTCATCGAAGCATTGGATGAAATGTCTACGGTAAGGCCGAACATGAATGAAGTCAACTCTTGGCTTAATGAAAACTGTTGGGAAAATCGTGTAGCGACAATGATTCAGTTAGTTGAAGACACACCCGCATCTGAAATCAGATTACTGGAGGCCTGAAATGAAAATTCTATACTGTTACAGACACGGGATTCTTGGGGGTGTATGTACACAACTATACCACCGCTTCAGAGGACATGTGGATGAGCAATTAGAGATTCATTGCCTATTCAATAAAGACCATGGAGTTGCAGAAATGTTGGGTGAATTTGCTACAATTCACTTTGGAATTAGAGGAGAAGATATGGCTGAATTTGTGATTGAACAAGAATTTGATGCAATTGTAGTTATCGATTCTCCTGAATATTTTAAGATGTTAAAAGAAGTTGAACATGGATCAAAGGTTTTCCTAGAAGTACACACGAGTATTTTCAAGAATCTAGAATACTTAAGGCAGATTGAAAGAGCTGATATTGATGGGATAATTACTGTATCAGAATATATGATTGAAATTATTCAAGAAAGATTGTCTGAAGAATGTTCACAATTATCAATCAATAAATTTTCCAATGTACTGGATACAGACTTATTCAATCTCGAAACAAGTAGAGAAAGGAAAAGTAAAGTTCCGCTGCTGTGGATTGGTAAGATCGATGACCACAAAGATTGGAAGACATTTTTCAAAATCTGTCAGGCATTAAATTCTAATTCCAAAGATAGAGAATTTTGGCTAGTAGGGGGACAAACTTGTGCTCCTAAATTGGCTCAAGAAGTTTTTGATAAAGCCCTTGAATTAGGAATATTGTCTCAATTGCATTGGATTGATAGGATAGAGAATGAAAACATGTCAAGGATATATTCGTACGTCGCAAAAAACGGGGGATGCAAACTGATTACCAGTCATAATGAATCATTTGGTATGTCTGCATTGGAATCAATGCTTTCAGGATGCCCAGTTATTTCTTCACGAGTTGGAGCCTTGCCAGAAATCTCGGAGACAGGGGCTCATTTCATGCTATATGAATTACAAAATGTAGATGAAGCAACCAAACTAATCATTCAGATGAATTCAGATAAAGGAATGCATGAAGCTAATGATGCTCTGATTCAAGTAAACTCCAAGTTAATTGAAGAATTCTCCAGTAACAAACGTTCCATAGATTATTGGAACATGATGAAGGTGATGGTTGGATGAATACAATAGTAACTGGAATGCTTGCTATAGAAGCAAGCAACATTTCGAAAAAATCCAACTGCTTGTCTTTTTCAATACAGAACCAATTTAGTGAGAGCCATGTTAAGGTGACTCCTGTACATTTTGAAGCGAGGCAAAGACAGAGTTTTGGCCAAACCCTCAAGTGTAAGAAACTAATCGGAGTAACTGTGAACAAGAACTCTATGTTAATGAGAATATTTCGTTGCAGTTTTTGTCAAAGAAATCTCTGAGGGGGCATTATTCTGACAGTCTCTCTAAGAAGGTTTCCATACCCATATCGATCCATGCTCTCTATCTCTTCAGATATTGATTCAACATCGAAGGAAAATTTTCACTTAATAAAGAGGGAAATAGGCTCTATGTCTAATGGTTTTGGTCTTGAATTTGCTAATTCTGTTTGGTTCAAAGCTACTGGTGCTAAAAAGGGTACGCAAATTGCTTTCATTGATTTAGCAAGTGATTCTCCTGGAATTTTTGAAGAAGAACTTAATGTTATGTCGCGAAGAGGTGAAATTGATTCACTACACACATATGGAAATTTTTCAACTGATGATTTTTCATTTACGAGGAAGGTTGCTGAAGAAGCCCTGAAATATTTCTCAAAATCAGGAATAAAGTTCCCGATTTGGGTCAATCACGGGGATGAAAGGAATTCTCAGAATCTCGCGTATTATCATTATATGGAAGGCGACATTCCTGAAAGTGAAAGCTATCATGTAGACCTAATGATGGAGTTAGGTGTAAAATATATTTGGGATCCAAAAAAGAGACACAACTTTTCGCACCAAAGTCTTCTCGAGGAAAGGGAACTTAGAGATGGAACAAAAATTTGGTCTTTTCCGAGATTTCACGTAATTGGAATCAATGTAGATGATAAGGACGACTTTGAAAAAATGGGGATGAAAATCTGGAATGGAGTTGAAGAAGGGACTCTTGAAGGAGTATTGTGGGTCCCACAATTCTTGCACATACAACTCAAAGATTCAAACTTGAGAAAATTAGTGGAAGAGGAGGGGCACTGTATAATTACTCAACATTTAGGATATATTCATCGGGACGATAATGAGTTTACAGATCAAGCAAAGGGTGCCCTCAGTAACCTCTCTGGATATTTCAAAAGGGGTGAAATATGCGTAACCAGGACCTCGAGACAACTTGAGTTTAACAGAGTTAGAGATTTTCTAAATTATGAAGTGATTAATGATAATGGCGTGACTCTGATAAATATCCTCAGTATTGATGATCCAATATTTGGTAGCGAAATACCGAAAATAGAGACTCTGCGGGGTATTCAATTCATTTGCGAAGATCCGGAAAATACATACATTGCAATTAATGGCGTAGTTGTCAAATCTTCTAGAACATTCAATTTGGTTAGAGAAGAAAAAATAGTCGGATTCCCATGGAAAATAATGAAGTTTGAAGATCCGGAACAGCGAAAAAGAGCAAATAATATCGCAATCAACCTACGGGAAAAGAAACAGCGCATCGGTAATAAATTAGTCGAAAAGGATTCTGGGCCCTTATCTGATGTAATCAATAAAGTCTACAATAATGAAATCAATCCACTCATTTGCATTGGAGGAATGAAATGTGGAACAACAAGCTTATGGAAGATGTTCCAAAAATGGCCGGGAATTATATCTCCAGTTAAGAAAGAGCCAAGTTATTTCGGCAATCAGAAATTTGAAGAACAGTCAATTCAAGAGTATTTGCAATTCTGGGACTGGAGTAATTCAAACAATAATGAAAAATATTTTTTTGAGTCTTCAACACATTATGCTAAATTCCCTGCAGTGCAAAATGTTCCAGCCCAGATGAAGGCGATGATTCCTAATGCAAAGATCATCTATATGGTCAGAAATCCGTATAAGAGAATTGTATCGCAATTAGCACACCATGTGTCGCGCGGAGAAATGACCTTAGAAAATGTCACTTCAGGAAAGTGGGCTTCGAACAAACACCTCTTTGCACTAACAGACTATGCTACACAATTAGACCAATACGCTGAATATTTTAGCAAGGAGAATATCCTAATTCTACCTCTAGAAGGAATGATTGGGGACTTCAAGAAGTATGTCTCAATAATCTCTAATTTCCTTGGAATT
>CAZGIY010000003.1:0-43230 GCA_964526445.1 uncultured Candidatus Poseidoniales archaeon | reverse complement strand
GAGGCTTCCTTTAGATCACTGCTATTCAAATCAAATCTAATTCTACGTAGTCGACCTGCACGTCTAATCGACATCAACCATACAACAAAGAAAACTGCTTGACCAGATACAGCGAGAGTGAATAATAACTGCTCGAGTACATCTGGCTCAAATATCGGACAGAAACCTGCGTCTATTGCATCCACATTCTGTATCCAAGTCGCACAACCTGAAGTATCTGGGAGGAATTGAGGGAATCGATGGAATAGTGAGACCAATAGTAGTAGGACAGTGTATCCTGCGAATCCCATGAAACAGAACTGCAAAATCCGCGCTTGCTGACTTTTTTCCGACCTTAGAGTTCTTGGGTCAGCGAAAACTATACCACCACTGCCACTGATATGAGAGGCTCCAAGGAACATCAATCGTGCAACTTCATAGACGAAGGCAATTCCAACGATTGTGACGTTCAATAACAAGAAAATGACTACCAATGCAGTGGCTAAATTTCTGATTGTGTAATCGTTGATGTACCAAGATACTTCGACGAAGTAGTATCCGATGATTCCTCCTTCTCCCAATAGTGATTTGGCTTGGTATCCATCCATTTCTAGAACTCTGTCAGTGTGGACGAATAGTGCGGATAAATCGCTGAATTGAATGACCCATGATACCATTCCATTAAGGGCTGTTAATGGCATTAGTAATGCGTTGACGAAGATAATCATCGCCATTACACGTGCCCAGAATCCTGGTGCATCAGGGTATAGGATAGATATACGACCCGCAGCACGATGATACTTGGAATGCAGCAGGACATTCCAACACGAACCCAATATTCTACCATATGCTACAATCGATGGTAGGAGCATAATCAATAGTGTAAATGCAGCGATTTGCTCAAATGGAGCATTTGATTCTTGAAGTAGTAGATTAACAAGCCAAACAGATATAGAAAGTGCTATTCCACCTACAAAAAACCGCAGCAACTTGCGCTTCTCGGCCTTTTCAATGTCCTTACGTTTATGCCCAACCTTTGGTGATATTTGTGCTGCTATTGATGAGACTGGTGAGATTAAGATTGGGATGCCAATCATGACGAATACGATCTGGAATACGTAGATGCTGTGATTGAATGGTTTAATCAGAATCTCCATGGTGAGAATCATGACACCAGTAATTGCCATCAAATAGAGTAGAACTCCCCAGCCTGCACCCTTGATTCCTAGTAGGTCCCGTGCTTCGGAAACAGTTTCCGAAATTCGATGCACTTCGTAATCATCACCTCCGGTATTGAAGGCGATCTGAATACGTCTGAGGGAGCGCGGCACCCAAAAGTGCCAGATGATTGTAGCAAGGGCTAAACCTAGTACAACTGGATAGAATGCATCAGGAGTAAATTCACTCGAGATGGTTGCATGCTTCTCAATTGACATGACGGCCCTGCTACGTTGAAATAGAACCAGCCTAAACCACTTTCCATTACATTATCAATGACGCTAATGGTAAGACTGTTCTTTGCAAATGATTGAAGAATATGGACTTCTACAAATAAACATGCGAACCTACACTGTCATGATTGTCTTGACCTGCTGCGCAGTTCTTATCCCAATCTCAGATCCGATTTCAGAGATTATGTCTGAGATGGAAAATCAAGCATATTCTGGAGATATCGGTGGAGGTAGCCACTCGGGAGGTAGCAAATTGGTCACTTATCCTCATGTATTGGAAGAAACACTTTCTTCGAGTGTTTCAATTAGTGATACTGCTTGGCTGAATGAACAGGAAATTATCGTTGTTGGTTGGTACTCTTCCAACGTATCTGTCGGCAATCAAACATTGGTTGTCGATACTGAAGGTGTCAGCGATATGTTGGTCGCACGGATTGCATTAGGAGAAGGAGTAGTATGGTCCTTAACAGCAAATTGCAGTGGTGAAGATAAATTGCATAGTGTTGATATAGAAAAAGAGGATGGTGATGCAAGTGGAAATAATTCAACGATATGGATAGGAGGCGCTTTTCAGGGTTCGATTTCAATAGGTTCCCAGACATTAGCAGCATCTGCAAGCAATAACGAAGTCAGGGCAATAGTTGGCAGATTGGATGTAAATGGAGGGTTTCTTGATCATGAACATTCTGATGGAAACTCGGGACAAGCCAGTGTTTTCGATCTAGAAATATCAGAAACTGGTGCCTACGTGGTCGGTCAGGCTAATTCGGAAGCAACTTTTGGATCGCATTCAATATCTAATCTTGGTTCAAGTAGCGTTGGTTTTGTTAGCCATGTATCCAATGCGGGAGGATGGGAAACCCTCGCTAGTACAAGTTGTTGTACCAACCCTAACTCGTATCAGGATGCATCCTTCAATGCGATTTCAATAGATTCTGATGGAAACTTGCTGATTTCAGGTTCTGCTGATGAAGGTGTGCAATACAATGGCACGACATTGATTTCAGGAGTGAATGATGAAAATTCAGAAGGGGTGGTATTGAAGTTAGATTCCAATTTTGATCTGATATGGTCTGCAAGTGTTGGCTCTAGAGAAACTGCTGGAGATGAACAATTGAATGATGTCTCTGTTCATTCTGACAATGTGTACGTTGTTGGTACCGTGTATGGCACTCAAGGAAAGCGAGTTTCTGCAGGAATGATTCCAGTATCCACTAGGGGTGGTCATGATGCATTTATTGGGATATTGGATATTCAGAATGGAACATGGCAACACGCTAGATCATATGGTGGACAAGGAGATGACTACGGTGGTGCAGTTTCTAGATTGACCGAGAACCTTACAACATTCAGTATCGGTCACGAGGGTTCGATAACTCTTGCAGCAAATCTGATTACTGGAGTGGCAGAAATGGGTGTAGCATTGCTGACCGTTGAATCGGAAAGAGGAAAGGAGGTTTGGTCAATTGAAGCTTCGGCTTATGGTCTTGAAAGCAGTCCTGGGGCTTTATCTGCCAATGAAACAGGAGCATTGGTAGTTGGTAATCTATTGTCATTGGATGGTTATTCGCTGATGATATTTGAATCCGATCAAGATGGTGACGGATATTCCGCCAGAAACGATGCCTTTCCCCTCGATGACACGCAGTTCCGCGATAGCGATGGAGATGGTTTAGGAGATTCTTCAGAAGGAAATAATCCAGACGATTGTCCTTTACAATGGGGAAACTCGACCTTGGATCGTTTTGGTTGTCCTGATACTGATGGCGATGGCGTTTCCAATATGTTTGACAAGTTGCCTGATGATTCGACCCAATGGAAGGATAGTGATGATGATGGTTATGGTGACAATCAGTCTGGAAACATGCCGGATTCCTGTGAAGAAGAGTATGGAGTAAGCCATGCTGATATGTTTGGCTGTCCAGATTCGGATGAGGACGGTTGGTCAAATCAAGGAGATGTCTTTGCCGATGATGCTTCGCAGTGGAAAGATTCTGATGGAGATGGATTCGGGGATAATCTGCTGGGTTTTGAAGGGGATGCGTGCCCCTCAACGCATGGCACATCCAGTGCAGACAGATTTGGCTGTCCAGATTCCGATTCTGATGATTGGTCGGATGATGGAGATGCTTTCATTGACAACTCCCTGAAGTGGTCGGATTTGGATGGTGATGGGTATGCAGACAATTCAGGGGCGCCGGAATTGGACCTTTGGCCTAATGATGCAACACAATGGGCAGACTCCGATTATGATGGCCACGGAGATAACCGATATGGCACCTTAGGAGACCACTTCCCAGATGACCCTACACAATGGTCAGACATGGACGGCGATGGGTATGGAGATGATCCCACTGGTAATGAGCCTGATGCTTTCACCTACAATCCGACACAATGGTCGGATTCAGATGGTGATGGATGGGGAGATAACCAGAGTGGTTTGCAAGCAGATAGGTTTGCTTCCGAGCCGACTCAGTGGTCAGACTTAGATGGAGATGGATGTGGAGATAACCCACTAGGGGTCAATCCAGATGCATTCCCTTATGATTTCACACAGTGCACGGATCGGGATGGAGATGGATATGGCGATAATCCCAATGGTAATCAACCGGATTTGTTTCCAGATGAAGCTAGTCAATGGTATGATACTGACGGCGATGGTCTCGGCGATAATCTGAGCGGCGTAAATGCCGATCCATTCCTGAATGATTTCGATAATGATGGATACAATGACACAATGGATATTCTCCCCAAGTTCTCCAGCCCGGGAGATTTAGATGCTGATGGATGCATGGACGAGGTAGACCTGTTTCCAACCCTATCTAAAGAATGCAGCGATTTTGATGGAGATGGCATTGGCGATAACGAAGATAACGATGATGATAATGATGGCTGGTCAGATTCAGAAGAGGAACGCTTGGGTACCGATGCATTCAGTTCGGCAGAGAAGCCGATTGAATCATTCGAAGTCGTGGTTCCAGGTACACAGATTGGATTGGGAGCATGGGATTTGTTAGGAATTTTAGTCGGGCTACCTATGGCCTCGTGGTTGTCCTTTGGTTTGTTAACTCGCAAGGGTAGGGGTGAAAGATTTGCTGAGCGTTTGCGGAATTGCCAGAACCTCATTGCCCTTGAAGACGCCAGTAAGGATTACGAGAATGCTCTCAAATACAGATTGTTAGGCCCTCATCAAGGGCTGATGCTCGAGCGAGTACGTTCCAATGTTGAGAATGATTTGCAAGAAGCAGAATTGGGACTTTCTCCAGATACGTTGAGTGATTATACGGGACCTTCGAGGGAGATACAAGGGATCCTCGATGAAGACGGTTGGGAATGGTTGGAATATAGTGGGGAGAATTGGTACCGCGACCAAGGTGACGGTAGATGGCGGCCTTGGAAGGAGTGATGTTTAGCCAACTCTCATAAGCCACATATCCCAGCAGGCGTCATGCCCGGAACAACTAGAGTAGAGATTCGAACATTGAAGGTTGGAAGATATCTTTGCGTGGATGACCAGGCTTACAAGATTCTCAGTATTTCCAAGTCTAAGCCCGGAAAGCACGGTAGTGCGAAGGCTCGTATTGAATGTACCAATCTATTTACCGGGCAGAAAATCAGTCACGTTGGGAGTGTCACCGATTCAATCAACGTCCCGATGATTGAGAAAGGTAGCGCAACGGTCACTCATATCGAGGGTAAGGAAGTTCACGCTATGGACGCCAAAACATACGAGATGATGGTCTTGCCATTGGACGATGGATTGAACATCGAACCCGGAGGCGAAATCATGTGGATGGAAGCCTTGGGAAGATACAAGATTATTCGAGATCATTGATCATTATTTGTTGCGCCCCATAGGGGCGCAAGAATAGATATTGTATTGAAGTGGTTCTTCTTCGACAAGATCGCCGGCAGCGCGGAGTGAGTTGATGGGGGTCAAGAGAAGCGCATACCGACAGCCGGTTACCTCTCAAGGTCTGAAGGCTATCGAGAAGGGCGAGTTGACTTGGCTTGACGACAACATGTACAACAATATCAACACCGGTGTGCTAGAACAATATCTTGAGGAGAAGAACCTCGAAGAAACGTTTGAGATAAGCCATTGGAGCACAAGTCGAGTCATGATTGGCGTCGCTATCGGTGCAGTATTTTCTGGAGTTACTGCATATATCGGTCTGAAACTAGGACTAGCGATTTCAGCCGCTTGGTATATCGCCTACCTACTGGGGATGGCCCTTAGGTGGTCTCCTTCTGAAGTTAATATTGCAACTTCAGCAACCACGGGAGCAACTCATGCATCGACTGGTTTTATCTTCACTTTTCCCGCAATTTTTCTATTAGCACAAACTGGGCCGGCAGCGAATTATCTAGTCGGTGGTCAACCGTTGATATCTTCTCCAGATGTTTGGCAGTTGGCATTCATTGGAATTATCGCAAGCATGTTCGCAGGTTTCCTTGGTGTAATGTATTTCATCATCTTCCGAAGAGTATGGTTGGTTGAAGATCCTCTGCCGCTTCCTGGATTCGAGGCCTATCTCAAGATGTTGGATATTGCCAGCGATGTCAATGTAGGGGCTGTGGAACAGGCTCAAGACGCCTTACGAAAGGTTGGAGTTTGGACAGTTCTGACCATGGGGGCTCTTTTCATCATTGAATATCCACTCATTTGGATTGAAGGACGAAGGGTTGCTTTGATGGATTGGTTGGCTGAAACTATGACAATCAATGGATATGGTCTAGCGAATATTTACTCAAGCAGTGTATTACATCAGCCAGCAGGTTTGCATGATACCGGTCCTCGAGTGGGACAGTCAAAGCATGTCACTACTTACCCATATACTTGCGACGGTATCTCTCCAACAGATGCAGAATGGACAGCAAGATTTCCAGAGGGCTGTAGTGAACCTGATACTGTTTGGAACCCTTTCGCCTATACTTGGGTAGGAGTTTACCTGACTCCTTCTATGCTTGCCATAGGTTGGTTCATGCGACTTAGAGTAGCCCTTTTGGTAAATCTAGGTACGATTGTAGGTTGGCTATATTTGGTCCCGCTAGTCATAATTTTCAACTATCCAATTTACGATGCTAGTCTGCAGGAAACCGTTCCGATTCTAGACTATGCTGCGGCATCTGGTGAGAGCGCGTTATCGTTGATCGCATGGAAGAACGTTATCCGAATGATTGCCATTGGTTCAATTGTTGGTGGAGGTTTGTTTGGTTTGATTAAGATGTGGAAGACCTTTGCAACCATCGGTAAGGACATCGCTGATGCGTTCCGCGGCGATGCAGGTCAGGAATACATGCCTGGAAAAGGATGGTATGAGTGGCCTCTCAAACATATTCCAATCCTCATGTTGATTACCGCAATAGCGATGGTCGTAATTTTCGTTGCTGGAGGTTTTGGAGTTCTTCCTGCAATAATTTTCGCAATCATTCTACTGTCTACAACCTTCTTGCTTGGAGCAATCGCGGTCAGAGTGATGGGTGAGACCGGTATTGAACCAGTCAGTGGAACTTCGTTCATCGTACTGCTGATGTTGATGGGATTGTTCTTGACGTTTGATACTCAGTTGGGACTTTCTGGAGAAGAGGCGATTCTATTGGGCTTGGTTGGAACTACAGTTTTCGGATCAGCAATCTCAATGTCTGGAACAGTAGTTGCTGATTACAAGAACAGCCTGTATATTGGAAATCGACCCTATCATATCTCCAAGGGAAACATAATCGGTGTAGTTCCAGGTTGTATTCTTGGAGCAGGAGTTGCGATATTCCTTTCCAAGATGCTTGCAGATGGAACCATTGACCTTGCGGCCCCACAAGCCAATGCTTTCGCCACATTCTCGGTCTTACTTTCTGAGGGGCAAGGAGATTTGATTCTACTCGGTCTAGGATTCCTGCTTGGAGTATTCGTTGAATGGTCTACAGGAATGGGAACTTCATTCGGGCTTGGAATGTATCTTACTGTGCCACATACTTTCCCGATGCTAATCGGTGGAGGAGCTAGGGATTATTGGGAGGCTAAGCGCCTAAATCCGAAAGTGGAGAAGATCAGAGAGGCTGAAGGTCCGGTTATGGCCGAGAAAAGACGGGCGCTTATCCTGCTAGGTACTTTCATGATTGCTGCTGGTATGCTTACTGGCGAAGCCTTCTTTGGAACTGAAGCTTCAGTATTCGCATTTATCGATACAATTGGATATGCTCCGCCAACTTATGAGTTAGGAGTGTTGGTCGATGCTGGAACTCCCTCTTATGTCGACAGATGGTTCTCAAATTACGATGCGCCTGGATGTAATTTGTACATGGACACAGGTGCAGGTGAGTGTGGGACAATTATTGGTAGTTCTTGGCAATACATTCGTTTGGTTGGATTCTTGTTACTCAACGTTTTGATGGCTTGGGTAATTTACGTGTTGTTCAAGCGCGCTGGAATCATCGGCGGTAATGATGTGGAAGACGCAAAGTTGTCTGCCTGAGGTGTCTGGATGTCCAACTCTTCAGTGCCTTTACGGGCATGGTTGATTCTAGGAACTGCGTTACTTGCTGTCAGTAGTGCAGGCGCCGTCTTTGAGATGATGGAAGGGCCAGGTCCATTGCTCAAGGCAGGCTGGAGGTTACAGGCTACAGCAGTTGTATTGTTACCGGGTTTTGTTTTACAATGGCGTTCTAGTGGACAGGAGATACGTCAGCGCTGTATTAGCAAGAATTCTTCATTGATAATTCTGGCTTCAGGAGTATGCCTCACAATTCATTTTGGCTCATGGCTATGGTCTTTAGAAGAGACTACACTAACTCATAGTCTTCTATTCGTCACGGCTCACCCCTTGGTCATAATTGTTGGATTGTGGGTTCTTGGCCGGCCTGCATCTAGCAAAGAAATCATTGGAGCACTCCTCGGTTTTACTGGTGCAGCATTGGCGATAATGGGAGCAGGGAGTGAGGAAGGTGTTTCTGTTCTTGGCGACATGTTAGCATTCTTAGGAGCAGTTGCTATTGTGGGTTATCTAGCGGCAGGTAGGACCTTGAGGGAGTGGATGCCTTTGTTCCTCTATGCTTTTCCAGTTACATTGATCGCCGCCATCGGTCTTTCGATTTCAGCGATGATCATTGAGGGTGCACCTCTAGGAATGGTGAGTACTGGCCTCTTGGGTTGGTCGATGTTGATTTGGTTGCCATATGTTGCATATCTTGCACTTGGGCCCGGTTTATTCGGCCATACTGGAATCAATGCAGTTTTGCATTGGCTACCTCCGCTTGTGGTTTCGGTGACACTTGTTATGGAACCATTAATCGGTTCATTGATGGGTTGGATATTGGGGCTTGAGAGTATACCGGGAATTTGGACTTGGTTGGGAGGCCCATTGATTATTGCTGGAACGTTGTTGGTGACTTTGGAATTAGCTAAGGGGGATGAAGAGGAATGAGCTCATGTGTGGTACTTTGTAATGATGATGGAATAGCTGCCCCGGCGCTTCATACTCTAGCGCAAATTCTTCTTGACATGGGAATGGAAGTGGTCATTTTTGCTCCAAGTGAGAACCGCAGTGCTTGTGGAATGTCTCTGACTCTGAGAAAGCCCTTGGAACTGAAGAACCATATTGCACTGGAAAAGGAAGGGCTCAGAGTGTTTTCATTAGCAGGAACACCTTCTGATTGTGCCATAGCAATAGGTGATGGAATCCTAGAAAAATTGGGTATCGATAGCAAACCCAAGTTGTTGGTAAGTGGGGTAAATGTGGGCTCAAATCTATCTGTTGACGTTTGGCACAGTGGAACTATTGCAGCGGCAAGGGAGGCTTCTCTATATGGGATTCCAGGGGTTGCAATTTCTCTAACTACATTTGATGAATCTCATATGCCGAGAGCATTGAATGCGAGTAGTAAGAAACTGCAGAAGGTGCTTGAAATAATTCCAGAAGAACCGGTTAATTGGCCACGAGACATAGACGCGGGTCTGGAAGATAATGCCTTGCAATCATTCCTTAGTGGACAGTCATTCCTCAATGTGAACATACCACCAGAATGGACGGGGGATTTCACTTGTACTACGTTAGGTCGGCGGTATTATCTCGGTGCTTTGAGCCTTATAGGTAATCATATCGAAATCGGTGCAAGCGAGATAGTGAATGGGGAATCTGAGGCTGGAGATGTAGATGCGATTGTTCGAGGGGAGGCTTCGATAAGTCTCCTATCTGCACATCCTTCGCAGCACCCAGATTTTCCACCTGATACAGTATTTGAGGAACATATGCAAGCCAGGAATGGTTGGCCAACTTGGTTTCAAGATTGATCTAGAATGTGGTGTACTACTGTAATCGCAGAGTGACCCTGCAACCACAACTTGCCTACCGATCTTCTTTGGAACTCGCCGAATAATTCCTCTTCATCTTGGCTGAATGGTTGGTCGTCACTCAAAATGAATCCAATTCGCTCTTCATCATGGCCGTTCTCCAATTCGGGACCTTCAGCGTCGAGTAGAATGATGCTTAACTCTTCGCGCAACCATTCTGATAGTGTATTGGATATGTCTCCTCCTGAGTGCCATATTCCTGGGCTGAATTCGATCATCTGTCCGATTGCAGGAACTGGCTCTTGTAGAATAGAAGAAATTCTCCCCGCAATTGCGCGTTCCTCAACATGTAAGCCCTTGAGCCTATTCGAGTCAAACCAAATTCTACGACATGGGCCGGGTCCACCCATCAAGTGCAATGTAATGTGGCAATTTTCTCTGAGCCCGTGAGAAAGGAAGAGTGCGCTGTTTACCGCTCTGATAAGAACATCCATTCGTCCACAAGAACCTGCGAGGTCGTTGAGATTCAACTTGCCATTTGAGGTGGCTCTGTGACCGATTATGGCGAAGCGTCTTTGCATCTACATCCCCATATTCTGCATGTCATCGAAATCTCCAGATTTCATCATCTGTCGCATTTGCTTTGACAATTTTCTATTGCCTGACATACCTTTCATCATCTTCTTTGAACGATTCCACTGTGCAATCAATTCTCTGACGTCTTTTTCCTTCACTCCAGCGCCGTGCGCCACGCGTTTGATTCGCTCTGCCTTGATACAAAGGGGGTCGTCCTTCTCGTGATTGGTCATGCTGTCCATAATGACTCGATATTTCTCAAGATTCTCCTGCATCCCTTCTTTCTGGGCCTTACCCATTGCTCCCATGCCGCCAAACATGTTTGCGGGCAGGAAAGATAGCAAGCGATCAACAGTACCAACCTTAGACATCATTTCCATTTGCTTGTACATATCGTTCAAAGTGAAGCGACCACTCATCATGCGCTCGGTCAGGCGCATAGCCTCTTCTTCGTCAAGGTCTTCAGGTGCGAGGTCGATCAGACCTTGGATGTCTCCCATTCCGAGAAGCCTAGAGATGAACCGGTCAGATTCGAATTTCTCGATATCAGCGACTTTCTCACCGATTCCAACGTAAACGATTGGTGCGCCGGTAGCAGCAACTGCTGAGAGTGCGCCACCACCCCTCGCAGTTCCGTCCAATTTGCTTACAATGACTCCATTTACATCTACCAATTCGTTGAATGATGCCGCAACAGGACCAGCAGCTTGGCCGACTTGTGCATCTATTACCAGAAATCTCTCGCTAGCATTCATCAAATCGGACATCTGCTTGAGTTCTTCTACCAGTTCCTCATCCAAGCTGTGCCTGCCGGCTGTATCCACGATTACGACATCAGCCGCAGCATGCTTGGCTAGCCCTCTTCGAACTATAGCACTAGCATCTTTTTCATCAGGCTCTCCATACACCTCTACAGAACTATCTTCCAAGAGTTGTTTCAATTGGGCATATGCCCCTGGTCTATGTACGTCTGCCTCAATTACTGCAACCTTGAGAGAATGCCTACGTCTATACCACTCTGCTAGTTTTGCGGTGGTTGTAGTTTTTCCTTGCCCGTATAGGCCAACCATCATGATGGTTGCACCATGTGGCCTAATCTCTCGGGCTGGGCCGAGCATCCTGACGAGTTCGGTATAGAGAATATTCATCGCGTGAGTCTGCAATGTGATCCCTGGACGTGGCTCCTCATTGCGAATTCGCTCTTCCAATCGGTCGGTAATCTCCTTGGTCTGCCTGACGTTAAAATCCGCCTCTTGCAGGGCCCTTCGGAGACTGCGTAACATGTCCTTGAGTTCATCCTCATCGAGGCGCCTTCTACCCTTTAGCCGACCGATGGCTCTGAAGATACCATTTGCCAGACCCTCCAGTGCCATGTTCCTTCGACCCCCTAGTATCGTTTCAATCCAACGACTCATCATTGACAGTTAATCTGAGAATATCATCCTCAAATCGTGCTTCAGCATCCTTGACTTTGACCCTGTGTCCGACCTCGATTCTTGCTTCTCTGCCATTTACTCCAATATAGAGATCATTCCCCTCTGAACGCAGATTCAAATCTTCTTTATTTGCTGCTGGCAGATACATCTCAACCACCAACTCTCCCGCCTCTTTTCTAATGTTCAAACCTCTTCGCAAGTTGATTGGAATTCCTTTAGATACTGAGATTGGATTCATGTCCTCAGGAAGTGTGGGTTCATCTCCATGTAAGCCTAGTGCAAGTGAATGTAAGGAATCTAGGCCGTGTACGTCGGATTCAGAAAGGGGGATCTCAGCTACGGGAAGACCGCCAAATAATTGCCTCAAATCTTCAAGATAACCTTGCTCAGTTTCTCTCCTCGATTGGATAAAGGGGTGATCAAAGTCGGGAGTTACTCTATTTGCGATTATCCCATTTACTGTAATGCCATATTCGTCCAATGCTTCAGCAGCCCTTGTTGTCTCGGCTACTGCCATCTGCTCAGGAATGCATACCAGAGTGAAATTTGCCAGTTCGGGGTCTGTCAACACCCTCCTGACATGTGAGACTCTGCGTTGAAATTTCTCCAACTCTTCGCGCATAGCATCCTGCTTCTTCCCACCGAACAACATCATACGCAATCCTCCAGTCATTCTGTAATATCGCAGAATCCTATCCATCCATGAATCTAGAACTTCTGGTAGAGACAAGAATCTCAAGGTATGTCCCGTGGGTGCGGTATCAAAGATGATGACATCAAAACGAGGGTCTTCGACATACCTCAGTAATTGGTCAAATGCCAAGGCTTCATCGAGTCCAGGAATCATCAATTGTGAGGCCTCTACTTGACTCATCTCATCTTGAATGGAATCGGTGTCTATACCGGTGAACATCCCAGTCAATGAATTCCCCATACTTCCTGACATGGCTTCACTGAATTTTGGTAGTACCTGTTCTATGGTACTCTCAGGGTCTAGTTCCATGCCCCATAGATTCTCTTCATCTGCAACCGGAGTTGGTTCTGGTCCCAAGGGGTATCGCAATGAGTCGCTAGTGCTGTGAGCCGGATCACTGGATACTACCAATGTGCGAAAACCCGCCCTTGCTAACCATAGAGCAGTCGCTGCAGACGAGGTTGTCTTACCAACTCCTCCTTTGCCTCCGAACAACCATAGCCGGCCCATGGTCTTGGCTTCAAGGCATCACATTTCAATCTGACTTCATGCTGGATTCTACTTTTGATGCATGAATAATGCCTCAATAAAATAATATGCGATTAATGGCTGGAATTAGTGGGTCCGATGATTCAGAGAAAGGTGATTTGCATTATTTCACCAGTTTTTGTCATAGGGCTATTCTATTATATCTTTAATGGAGAAAATATCCTTCTATTATTGGCATCAAGTCTAATCATGCAGGAATTGTTGGTTAGGTATGTATTCTTTCGGAGTGAAAATTCAGAATATTCACGCCGTTTGGTATCTACCAATGGAGTCAAGAAGATAAGGGCCGCTGTCGGCGACAAGTTACTGACACCGTTTATTCTCATTGGGCCAGCATTGTTTGGATTGTTGGTATTGTTCAGCATCTGGGCGTTGTTTAGTCACCAATTCTCGTTGACGGGTTCAATTCTCCTAGTTATTTCAGTAGCGCTATTGGTGGACCCAGTCTCAACTTTGTTTCTTGAACACAGCATTGGTGATGCGATTAGTGCAAGTATGGGTTATGCAGTCATCATTCTGATTGCAATGGGTTCGGTACCAGTGGTCGATAGCATTCTTTCTCAAATTGCTTTAGTTCTTGCGCTTGTCAACGCGCGATTCGTATTCTATGACCATTTCTGTTTGAGGAACAATATTGATCTGACATTTCTTGCGCCAGGGTTGTTATCATTGCTTATGGCTTTGTTACCCAACTTGAATCATTTTGGAGAAATTCTAGGGGGTAGATGATTGAACCGGAATGGATTCTTGAAGACAGTATTTCTTTGTATACTTTTACTTGCGCCAACAGAAGCGGTTCAGGCTGCGGGCGGAAGATCAGTAAAACCCGAAACTGAATTGACCTTCTCAGGCGCAGCAGCGGTAGAAGACAACAACACCAAGGTAACTACCAAAGATTCAGTGAATTTGTATTTCAATATCAGTTTCAGTTCTGGAACGAGCGGTAATGGGACCTATTGGTACACAGGTTTGAAGACTGGCTCCGGTACATATCAAAATGGCACAACACTCAATCTTCAACCTCCAAATACGCAGACTGGATACATCAATGTGTCATATAGAGCAAATGGAACTGGGGGTATGGAGGATAATAGGACAGTTTCCATATTATTCGACCAGAGTAAACCCACATTGTCTATCTCCCCTTTTGCCAATGCAGTGGATAGCGGAGAGAGTTCCGGTTATGATTTCAGAGCAGCAAGCAATGGCAGCATCAGCATTACCTGCGCAGACGCCAACAGTAATCTAAGTGAGATTCGAGTGATGAATGGCGCCACAGAAGTAGATTCGACAACAACATCTAGCCTGTTGTTTGGAGTTTCCGGTTTGACAGCGGGGGTTGTTGTAAGCAGAAACATAGAGTGTGAGGATATTGCAGGAAACATCATTTCTCGGAGCATCAATATCACGGTTGATGATGTATTGCCGTCAATCAGTCATATTTTCAGTTCTGCAGTTCCAGCACATGGATGTGTAAGTCCTACTTGGTCCGTGTGGACTAGTATGAGCGATGTTTCAGGTCCCGTTTCCGAGTATGTTTCAGTCGACAATGGAACAGTATGGAATACTCATCAAAACCCCTACAGCCCAACGTTGAATTTCTCCGGAGACATTTCTTATCGTGCGATTGATGGAGTTGGATTAGACAATTATTCAAACATCACAGGAATCACTGTCGACTCATTACCTCCTGTAATCAATGCATCATGGAATTCCACTGGCAAATACTTCACCGTATCTGTTTCAGACCAGTGTGATCCCTCTCCTTCTTTGTTGGCGAGATGGGAATCGAGTAATGGCAGTTATTCATCTTGGTTCATTCCTTCCAATCAATCATTTTCGATACCATCTCCATTCAATTTGACATCATCGCGTTTACATATCCATTCTGTCGATTTGGCGTCTCGAACCAGTAACTATTCCTCGATATGGGTCGCTGCTACCTCAAGCATTTCAGAATCTATATCTTACATCTTGAATTCTACTTCAATCGCTGGATATTCAAACGATTCAATGTCGATGTGGGTTGGGCTCCCGACAGGATTCTCTGCTGAATTGGATATCAATATCAATGGTTCTCTGGACTCGACGATATATTTCAATCAAACAAAAAGCGAGGGCATTAATCTTTCACACAGTCAATCTGTAGAGTTAATCCTGAACTGGACAAATGGCTCCGTAATAGGTAGCCATAGTTGGAATTATTCCATTGACTCGGAGGTAGGTACAACACCAACAATTGGTGTTTCTGGAGATAGCGTGATTAAGGATGGCAAATTGTTTGTCGACGCTTCTGCTTCACTGCTAATCACCAATGTGGACGATGATCCAGGGGGAGTAGGAGATTCACACTGCGAGTGCAGGGACAATGCGAGCAGTGATTGGACTGCCCTTTCCAGTAGTACATTTTCCTTACAAGGGGTTTCGGGACAAGAGGTGTGGTTCAATGTCTCTTGTCGAATTGTTGATTTATTGGGGAATGTAGGTGAAATTATTTGGAAGAATGGGACGATTGATGCTATAGCACCTGAAGTTTCAGTTTCTCCATCAGGAAATCCAACAATTGCGCCTTCAAGCACGATTTCGGTCTCACTCACTGATAGTCAAGGAGCGGGCTCCTCCAGACTTGTCTGGGAGTGGTCCAATGAAACTTCAACCATTTTGGGATACAAGAATTTCAGTGGTTCTTCATGGAGTGGAAGTGTCAATACGATATTCAGTAATTCGCTGAGTGATGGAAATTTGACCCTCATAGTATATGCAAACGACGTTCTTGGAAATGAAAATATCTCTTCAGGTCATAGTTTCACGTTGAACACCTCACAAACAGGTTCTACTTTGTCTGTTTCGGGAACAAGAGTGAACAATTATCTTCTTTCAAGTGGGGCTACGATGTACATCAATCCCCCAAGTGGCTCAGGAACTACTTCGACTCTGAACTGGAGCATGGTGATGAACAATGGTAGTGTAGTGTACAATGGCTCCAGTTCTAGCACGGTAACCCAAGTTTTGGCAAATATCATCGAAGGAGCATTCTGGGTCAACGTGTCTACTACGGATTCACAAGGGCGAACCATATTCCAGAGTTGGAATTTCACTATCGACAATTCAGTTTCAAAGAAACCAGTGCTTTCGATATCTGGTACTGAATTCATTAATCAAAATGGCACTAGATACGTTTCTGCCGGTTCTGTGGTTTCACTGAGCAGCTTGTCTGATGATCCTGAAGGTGTAGGGTATTCATTCACAGAATGTAAAGAGGAATCTGACTCGAGTTGGACCCGGGCTACAGCATCCGCATTTGCATTGAGTCCTGTGGCAGGACAAGAGACCGAGTTCAACATCTCTTGCAGAATAGTGGATTTACTCGGTAATAGAGGAGATGCTTCCTCGATCAATGGCACCATCGATGCATTGGCTCCTAGTGTCATTGTGGAGCCAGTGGGAACTCCCAAGGTTGCCTTGAATTCGAGCATCTGGGTTAATCTCACAGATACACAGGATATGGGAACTTCAATTCTGAGATTTACTTGGGACAATGGCTCAGACATATCTTGGAAGAATCTTACTTTCCAAGGGAGCAGTTGGAACGGAACGCCGTACTCCCTCTTTGGCAGCATTGGAGATGGTGATATTTCCTTAACTGTGTATGCATATGATAATTTGAGCAACCTCAAGCAATCTAGCGGACATCAATGGGTGTTGAACACTACTGCTGCGGTTGCAACCATCTCGGTGTCTGGAACGGAGGTTAATGGATACCTCCCTGCCTCAGGTTCGACTATCCACATCAATCCACCGAGTGGTTGGCATAGTGCAGTGACCATGGTTTGGTCGATGGAGAGGGATGATGGATCGGTTCATGATAATGGCACCGCGGTCAACTCGACTGTTTCAAGAACTTTGACTGGATTGACTGACGGTAGATTATGGGTCAATGTTACGGTTACCGATTCATTCGGTCGTTCTGTTAATCAGAGCATGCAATTCACTATCGATGGTAATGTTTCTTCAACTCCAATCATCAACATTTCTGGAAGCCATTTCAACAGCAGTGGTGAAATATTTGTATCCGCAACAGCATACATCAGTTTGAGCAGCTTGTCTGATGATCCTGAAGGTGTAGGGTATTCATTCACAGAATGTAAAGAGGAATCTGACTCGAGTTGGACCCGGGCTACAGCATCCGCATTTGCATTGAGTCCTGTGGCAGGACAAGAGACCGAGTTCAACATCTCTTGCAGAATAGTGGATTTACTCGGTAATAGAGGAGATGCTTCCTCGATCAATGGCACCATCGATGCATTGGCTCCTAGTGTCATTGTGGAGCCAGTGGGAACTCCCAAGGTTGCCTTGAATTCGAGCATCTGGGTTAATCTCACAGATACACAGGATATGGGAACTTCAATTCTGAGATTTACTTGGGACAATGGCTCAGACATATCTTGGAAGAATCTTACTTTCCAAGGGAGCAGTTGGAACGGAACGCCGTACTCCCTCTTTGGCAGCATTGGAGATGGTGATATTTCCTTAACTGTGTATGCATATGATAATTTGAGCAACCTCAAGCAATCTAGCGGACATCAATGGGTGTTGAACACTACTGCTGCGGTTGCAACCATCTCGGTGTCTGGAACGGAGGTTAATGGATACCTCCCTGCCTCAGGTTCGACTATCCACATCAATCCACCGAGTGGTTGGCATAGTGCAGTGACCATGGTTTGGTCGATGGAGAGGGATGATGGATCGGTTCATGATAATGGCACCGCGGTCAACTCGACTGTTTCAAGAACTTTGACTGGATTGACTGACGGTAGATTATGGGTCAATGTTACGGTTACCGATTCATTCGGTCGTTCTGTTAATCAGAGCATGCAATTCACTATCGATGGTAATGTGAGCAACATCCCAGTTCTCACTATCAGCGGTGCAACAAATTTGAGCAATGGCACACTCTATGTTTCTGCTTCAGCATTCGTGCGCCTAAGTAATTTAAGTGATGATGCAATAGGAGTTGGATACTCATACAGTGAATGCAAAGAAGTTGCTGATAGTGGTTGGACTCGGGTGTCATCTACTTCATTCGCTTTGTCTGCAACACATGGCGAAGAGACAGGATTCAAGGTTTCTTGTAGAATTGTTGACCTATTAGGGAATATTGGTGACCCTGTGTGGATTAATGGAACCATAGATGCTTCAGCACCAGCAGTTTCGGTTTCTCCATCTGGGAACCCCAAGATATCAGTGAATTCCACAATACAAGTTCAGTTATCGGGTGATCGTGGCTTCGGAACTTCAATCCTTAGATTCACTTGGAGTGATGGCTCATCAACGAAATGGCAAAACGAATCTTTCGGCGGTAGTTTGTGGGAAGGAAACGCAACCAGTGTATTTGGGGCAACACTCAGCGACGGAGACATCTCATTGACAGTTCTGGCCTACGATGAATTCGGTAATGTCAGGCAGTCCTCGGGACATCAATGGGTTCTCAATACCACTCTGCCATTGGCTATGTTGTCAATCACTGGCACAGTATGGAATGATTATCTTCCTTCAGATAATGTCACGATTCACATTAATCCTCCGAGTGGCTCTCATCTTGCTGCGAACATCAGTTGGTCCATAGTGCGTTCCAGCGGCGTAGTATACGCCAATGGTAGTAGCAACAATACGGTTTCTCAATCATTGAGTAATATGAGCGATGGCACTCTATGGATTAATGTCACCACTACTGATGCATTTGGAAGAATGGTCAACCAGACTTGGAACCTCACCATTGATGGTTCCGTGGGGACCGCTCCTACTCTATCGATACCCTTGACTTCTCAGGAGACATTGAATGGTACTATGTTTGTTTCCGCAGGGACTTCAATCAAGGTTTCTAATTTACGAGATGATGCGTGGGGAGTTGGATATTCACATGTTGAATGCATGGAATTGAATGATGCATCGTGGACCAGCGTGACTACGACATACTTTGCAATATCCGGAGTCGCTAATGAGGAGACTGATTTTGATGTTTCATGTAGAATAGTCGATGAATTGGGTAATAGAGGAAATACAACAAGAATTAATGGGACCATCGATTTGCTGAAACCAGAAATATCTGTATCTCCACAAGGTAACCCCAAAGTCGCAGCAGATACAATACTGAATGTTTCCCTGAGTGACGATCAAGGTCTTTCAAACTCTAGTCTCAGATTTATCTGGGACAATGGTTCTGCTACAGCTTACCGAAATGTAACCTTCCAAGGTGCCTATTGGAATGGCACTGTTGCAAGTGTGTTTGGAACTTTGGGTGATGGGACAGTGTCACTGGCAATCTACGCATACGATGCCCTGAATAATTTGAACGAATCTCAAGGATATCAATGGGAATTGAACACGACTTTGCCCTTGGCCTCCATCTCGATTTCAGGGGACCAGTGGAATGGATATCTTCCTCCAAACAATGTCACGATACATCTCAGTCCGCCTAGTGGATCACATCTTGGTGCAGTGCTAAATTGGTCAATTGAACGTTCCAATGGCTCTGTATACGGAAATGGTAGTAGTAATGTTAGTGTTTCACAATCGCTTACCAACATGTCAGATGGCCCGTTATGGGTCAATGTCACCGTTAGAGATGTCTATGGAAGAACAGTCGTACAATCTTGGCAATTCACGATCGATGGGAGTGTTGGGGTGTTGCCTGTGTTGACGGTGTTTGGCGAAACGGTTGGGGGAAGTCCGAATCTGTTTGTCTCTGCCGACGCAGAAATAAGGTTGAGTAACCTCAGTGATGATCCCTGGGGCGTGGGATATCATTCGGTTGAATGTAGAAACGGTAGCAGCACTTGGGCATCGATATCCTCAGGTAATTTCAGTATATTTTCCGTTTCTAATCAAGAGACATTATTCAGTGTTACTTGCAGGATTATCGATAGATTCGGCAATCGAGGACCAATAGTGTGGAAGAATGGTACAATTGATGCCCTTGCTCCAAACATTACGGTTTCTTCAAATGGCCTTTCGACTCTTGCAGAAGACTCAATCATTTATGTGAACCTTACTGATAATCAAGGCGTTGGAACCAGCAGGTTGTTTTGGACATGGAGTGATGGCAGCAGTACGGTATGGGTCAATGACTCATTCTCTGAAGCAAGTTGGAATGGTAGTTCCACCTCTGTATTTGGTGTGAAGGATGATGGTGTAATCACTCTAGTTGTCAAGGGATATGATTCATTGAACAATCACAGGACATCATCCACATATCAATGGAACCTTAATACTACTTTACCGCAATCAATATTGTCGATTAATGGTTCTGATGTGAACGGGTATCTACCGTCGAATAACATTACAATACACCTAACTCCTCCCAGTGGACTGCACCTTGCGGCAATCATGAATTGGTCGATAGTACAGCATGATGGAACAGTATATGCCAATGGCTTGAACAATAGCACTGTTTCGCAAGTTTTCACCAATCTCACTGATGGTTCTCTGTGGATAAATGTCACTACCACTGATGCTTTCGGGCGTTCGGTATATCGTAGTTGGAACTATACTGTAGATGGAACAGTAGGGACGATACCAACGCTTTTTATCAACGGTGATTCTGTTATGCAAAATGGTGCTAGATTTGTCTCCTCCAGTTCCTACATCTCGGTGAGCAATCTTAGGGATGATTCTTCTGGAGTAGGTTATGATTTCGTTGAGTGCAAGAATGGTAGTGGTGATTATGTTCGCCTTTCCTCTAGTTCTTTGTCATTGTATTCTGAACCCAATGCAGAAACTAATTTCACTATTACATGCAGAATTGTAGATCTCCTTGGAAATCATGGTATCGATAGTGTTCTCAATGGAACTATTGATGCATTGAAGCCAAATGTCTCCGTTTCTTACCAAAGTGGAGATGTCATATCTCACAATTCAACCATCGGTTTCAGTTGCAGTGATACATTGGCTTCTTCACGATACCATCTGTACTGGGTCCAATCCAATGCAACCAACACTACACAAGGAAATCTTTCTTTGGCAGGTTTGAATCCAATGCTCAGTAGTTTGAATCTGTTACCTTCTGGGACATTGAATTTGATCTATCAATGCAGGGATGTTCTTGGGAATATTGGCCAGTACAACCTGTCAGGATTGTATTTCACGAGTTTTTCTCCTTCATCAGAAGTAGTTCTGGTAGGTGATGCCCATGGGCAATATCATGAAAGCAATACCACTGTGAGATATAGTCTAAACAGTAATGGGCATGTGAACATCACTGTACAATTTACCCTATTCAGTTCAGAACATAATCATACGTATCATGATTTCAACGTATCTAATAATGGCAGTATCGATATCAGCAATCTGAGTTCTGGCAGATATCAGATATCCGCCAAGACTTGTTCGCCTTTGACTTGTACAATGAACAACATGCAAGTTATGATTGATGCCGATGGACCGACTGGAACTCCACTCTTCATCAGTGCTGGAGGTGATGTTTTTAATGGAACTTCATTGATACTTGTCGGGATGGATACACGTTTACGTATGACGTCTTTGTTTGACAACCGTTCCGGCCTTTCAAGAGTTGATTGCAATTGGTCTGGAAATTACTTGTCGATGAATCTGAGTGCTGATGTATGGTGGCAGCCTTCAATGTGGAATGTCACATTGAATAACACGACCCCGCGAATCAATTGCACTGCTTATGACAATCTCAACAACCCAGGTGTTTCCAGTACATGGAATTTCAGTTTTGACCATCAAGCACCAACGATTTCTTTGTCGGTGAATGATGATAGTGGATACATCTATCCTGATACTACAGTACAATACAACTGCACAGATAGCGGTGGAGCGACTGTAACTGATTTGCGTTGGACTCTTGCATCAACTGTATATGCTTTCAATGATCTTGATGATGATTGGAGTGGCAATATCTCGTCTCTTGTTCCTTCTTCTGCCTCAAATGGAGACACGTTGTACATGATGTTCGTGTGCAAGGATCGGGCTGACAATAGAATGAATTCACAGAATCTATCTTTCGTATATATTGAGGAGTTCATCAGTGTCGAAATATCTCACCAGAATGTTTTCAATGGTGTAACTTCCACGATACTTGGTAACTCCTCGGTGATTGATTTTTCTCCATCAGTGGAGATTGGCCGTATCAATGTCAGTGCATCATGGAATGGAACTGAGATTTGGTGGTTAGATGTTCCGACTTCTTCACACATGAATCTGAATGTAACTCATTTCGAGGCTATTTTCACCCATTCCAGTTCACCATCATCTGTGCTGTTCACTATTTTGCATTATTCAGTTGAAACAAATCTGACATCCAAGACTACTGTGGGACCTTACACTCCATGGTTTGATGCCCCAGGTATTGATAACATCAATCGCACTATGCTTGCCAATGGTTCAAGTGCGTTGGTAACATTAGATAGCAATCCATGTAATTGGATATTAGTTGATTTCAATATTGCCTCGCAGAATGGCAGTCTCAATCTCTCAGATGATACATTCACTTTCTCCATGCCTCCTGGAATTGTCAACAATGAGACTCTGCACATTTCTATTCGTGACTGTCTGGGCAACGATGCCTCGCAGAACAGGAGCATCGTTAGGGATGTATCTCCCCCATCGTATGTTATTAGTGGCCTAGTCTCAAGTGGTACAAGTAGTAGCAACTCGTTACTTCTGAATCTCACTGATGATTCCGGGTTTCAGTATATCAACTTCAGCATATTGTACCAAAATTCAACAATTCTGTTGTGTCAGAATCTTACCAGCTGCGGTTTCACTCTTGCATCAAAGGGTAATTTCACACATGGATCACAAGGAGATATCATAATTGACGCTCTAAGTGACTCCGGTGAGAAACTAACGGCTAACATTTCCTTTTATGTTGATGATTTAGTCGAGGGTTTACATCTAGATAGGGATGATTCACGATACATGTATCTAGACAATGTGACGAATAACTCAATCATCAGTTTCCGACTAAGTGAGTCTGCTGCAATTCTTTGTGTGACTCTTGACAATGGAAGTGATTACCACACCTGCAACAATAATTCAAACTGGATCAATTACGCCACCCTGCACAACTTAACTGGATACCACGATATTGATGTAAAGGCGATTGATTTACATGGTAATCAAGCAATATACAGTTATCGATACTTCTATTCTTCACAATGGTCGCAGTCTAGATCAAGTGCTACTGATCTGCATCACAACTTATCATCAAACGGATACATAGACCTCATAGTAGATAGTCCCCATAATTTACCCTTCACTGTTTCTATGAAAAATATGTCAGTTGGCAATTTCACTTCAAATAATTCGCGTGTCTACATCGGTTCAGGGAGCGGATTGATTATTTTTGAAACGGTTGTTACGGATGCATTGGAAAGAAGCACTTACGTCAATGTGACTGTGATAATTGATCTCAGTTCACCACAAATCAATCTTTCTTGGAATGGAATATTGACACTAGGCTCTGAAACGAATCTGACTCTACAGGTCTCTGAAGATTTGACAGTAATTTCTTCCTATAGTATCACCATTAGCGATGGCAATGTTAATTGCACCCAACTATATAATCTCTCAACTTTCTCATTTAACGACAATTTCACCATAGGCTCTCTTATTGGAACTCCCGGATGTAGTATTGCAGATGAATCAATTCAATCTCTCCAAATCTCAATATTGGCAATAAATATTGTAGGTCGCAGTACTCTATTCACGAGAAATCTGAGTTTTGTCGGAGAAATGGTGCCCCCATTACTTGATCTTCAGTTTGCCGTACAGGTAGATGACGTTGTATACGTATCAATACACTCAATCATTTCTTGTAACTACAGCCAACATCCATTGTATTCCTCTATGACAGTTGATGTAGAGAGTGACATCGGCAATGCCATTGAAAATGGCGGCCAAATAAGTAACATTAGCAGTCATGGTGTGATTATTTGCTCGGGTGTTGATTCTTTAAACAACAGTGATGATTCCACATTTGTTATTGTTCATGTACATGATGATTTGTTAGTTGAGTTTGAATATTTGAATAACTCCTTTGGTGCGAATTACAGTTTCTCCAATTATGGGAAAGGAAATGTATTGCTCAATGTCACTGCGAATCAGTCAGTATCTCATGTCAACTATTCCATAGACGGAGGTGCCAATGTTTCTTCATTCGAAGGAGAATTCATCTTGTCCGGTTTATCTCCTGGCACGCGCGCAATCGATGTATGGGCCCATTCCATTTTGGGGTATTCAAGAAATCTATCTTTCTACATCACAATCGATTCGGACATACCGCAACATTCGATTATCGATCATTCATTAATCGAGATTGATGATGCGACAATTATGGTGCAGGGTTCCCTTCCTACAACTCTTGTGGAAGTCAATGCCTTCGATCCAACTTGCAACAATACCGATATTGAAGTCTATTTCAATGGAGCCCTAGGGACTCGGGCTATCACGCATTGGACTTGGGTTCTATCTTCATCGATCACTGCAGTAAATGTTACTGTGGTGGATTGTGTGGGCAGTTTCAATACCACTCATTATTCTGTTGAAAAGAGGTATGATGTCTTTGTTCCAAATGTGGCGGTATTTTCACCCACTATTGTTTATGGAACAACAGTCTATATTGGTAAGGATTATGTTGAGATGACAGTATCAATCAATGACCCTCAGATGCCCATTTCTCTGGATTGTAATTATACTACCAGCGGTGCGACGATAACCTGTGATTTGGTTCCGGGAGTGATGAATGAATGGTCGATTAATGTCAGTACCAATCTTTCATCTTCTTTGACCTTTGCCAATTTCAGTATGAAATTCACTGATGGAGTGAACTTGCACAGGTGGGTCAATAGAACGGTATTGTGGGATGTTGATGCACCTGTATGTACAATTGAGGGCGAACAGGGGATTGGAAATACTTGGATATTGGACGATTCTACTGTTGTTAACGTATCTTGCACTGATACTATGTCCAATATTGAGAGCCTAGTTATGGTGCCTTCAAGTGGCCAACCCATTGAAGAAAATGGTATTGAGGCCGCAGATTTTGACCTTAGCACCTCTAGTGTTTGGACATTTTTTGCGAACGATAGTTTTGGAAATTCCTATCAGAAAAATCTGACAATATTCATGGATATTTCACAGCCAGTAATCAATTGCTCTGCAAATGGTATTGGCTTCAATCATTCTCTAATTGTTCTTCAAAACGTCAATATCAACTGCATCATTAGTGACGAGTCATCATTCCATACCAATTGGACAATTGAGTTGGAGGGAGCCTCTAGCCCCTGCAATGGATGTATCCGTGCATTCCTCAACAATTCAGTCATTAACATCAACAATCCAAATCCTATGGTAGATGGAACAGTGTTCAATGTCTCTATAATATCCACTGATGCTTTTGGTAACCCTAATGAAAGGCTGTTTAAGGTGTTGATAGATAGACTTGTGCCAACCATCGTATCATCATCGGTTTCGGGAGCTCTGGGGTCCTCACTCGACACCGGAATTATTGATCATGATGGCTCATTTGCGATTATTATCACTGATATTAATGGAATCAATCATGCCAGTGTCACTCTTGAATGTGAAGGCTCCAATCCTCTGTCAAATGTTGGTTTGAGTGGAAACAATATCACGCATCAATTGAATATGACATATGTTCAAAACTGTAATTCTGAATACGTAAATATAACTGTATCTGCTACCGATGTGGCTTTGAATACTAGAATAATTAATGAAGTTCTATTCATTGATAATGAAATACCATCGATAATCTTGAATGCTGGAACTTGCAGATGGTCAGATGAAGAAGTGATACACTATTTGACGTCTCTTTGCCAGTTGTCTTTGACCACCAGTGATGATTCAATCGCTCGCTCTCAATTAGTAAATATTGAGGGCTGGATCAATAATGTGTCGGTGGGCGAGTACGAAGACCTCATGACAATCCCCTTGGCTGAGTACGAAGGGGCAGGGGTTTTCGACGTACGTGTATCTGCAAAGGATGCAACTGGGAAGGTGGCAGTATTATTATTCTCAATCATTATTTCAGACACTCTCGATGTTTCATTTTCTGATGACACATGTAACTCTGTCTCGAATACTTGTGATTACTTCAACTCTAGATTATTGATGACTCAACATGGTGTGATTGGATTTGAAAACATTGATACTCAAGATCAAACGCCTTTGGATTCGACGTTCGATTTCCGCGTCTGTGAAAAGGAGCATTGCTCATCTATGGAATGGGAACCATGGCAAATGGGCTTTAGCGCATTGGATACTGCAGATTGGGACGGTTTTGGAAGTCAATTGTCGGATGGAATAAAGAGAATTGAAGTATTGCAGTATGACGAACTAGGGCGTTCAGTCAGGAAGATGTTCGTGCTGGAATTAGATTTCCACGATCCAGTTATTCACATAGAAGTAGATGCTTCAAAGGGATATGTTTCTGATTATGAATTCGTACGTTGTGTTGAGAATTGTAAAATTGTGTTTAGCATCGAGGAAGAAAGTCTAGAGGAAATTCGCTACAGATTCGGAGATGATTCTGATTGGAGTTTCTTGGTTAATGAGTCTGGTCAGAACTATGTAATTTCTTTGAGTGAAGAAGGTGATGAGTATAATTCATTGACGATTGAAGTAACTTCTACTTCGGGTAGGAAACTTGTTCATAGAATCAATTTGACAGTATCTGACACTCTCATGGTCAGGGAAATAGTGGTCATGAACCCTGCCGGTAATTCTTGTGATTTAGGCTCGGAGTATGATTCCGGGATCAATTCTGACATTGTTTGTTTTTACCGGAGAGAGGATACTGATTCATCAAATCGAATCAATCTATCAATTATTTGGCCGCATGAAAATGATATTGAAAGAACGTTCATAATAGGACATGTCGTTGGAGATGATATTGATGCCATGGTGACCAACAATAAACAGGAGTTTTCCTTGAATGAACTATCTAAGGGCGGCGTAGAATTCTCGGTGAGTGTGTGGGAACAGGTTGGTGTCAATAGTAATAACGCATGGATAAACCATTCATTCTCCATTGAAGACCCATATGGGCCTTCAATCATATTCAAGATATCGTTGTTTGATGTCAATATGTTTTCAGTATCAGGGGAGTGGTCTTGGACAGAGATGTCCATAGCAGAGACCGGTGAACTGAATTTCAATGGACAGGTGAATATCAGCCTGGATATTTCTGATGACTCGATTCTCAGTCTTGAACCTGAAGGAGTTTTGGAGGCTCAAGAGATGAGTCTACGAGATTCTGAGTGTTCATTGATAGGAGAACGGTGGAATGTAGAATCAAATCGTTTTGACAAATTCACAGTGAAATGGGAGTGTGGATTTGGCAAATTTGGAGAGAGTCCATATTGGCAGGTATCTAGAAATGCAAACAGTAATACAATTAGTCTGAGAATTGAATCGTTAAAACTTACAGACGAAGAAGGCGTATTGATATTGACTGAAAATTGGGATTGGGATAGCGGGAGAATAGGCCTTCCATTCTTTTTGTTGAAGAATGTTGATTTCTTGATACGTTACACTGACGAGTATGGGTATAGTCACGATATGATCTTCAGGGAAGTTGGTAATCAAATAGATATCATTCGCACTCCTTCATCAATCCCCGATCTTTCTCCTGCTTGCACAGAGGTTATCGATGTCATTGACAACTCAGAATTCAATTATGTTGAGGATACATTGGAAAACTATGGCCCTGCATATTGTTTGTCCAATCTTCTTGATTTTGATTACGCGTTGCAGGTGGGGCTTAGATTTTCCTTGATACCATTCGTTGGCTCTGATCCTGTAATAATCAACATGATGTGTCAGAATGGAAACAATTTGCCCAAGGAACTTAATGATTGGATTCGAAGAACAGGGGAGGGGAAATTAGAGGATTGCCATGAGATGGGTTCCGAAAATCTGTCAAAGTTGAATCTAGAGAAACGATATGCAGCCATTGAAGTGACTGCGATTAGTTGTGACATAAGATGTATGCATGGTGATGGCGATATCGAGGAGGTCCCAACAGGTGTATTCTTGATTAGGGATGAAGATAATACTATCAGGGATCCAGAAGTAATGATAGAAGTAGTGTACTTTTTCGGCGCTGGAGCGGCTGGCATAATTATTTGGCAATTTTGGCCCGTTATTTCCCAGTGGTTAATCACTGCAGGTTTGCTGAAACGAAAAGAGAAAGATTAACCACTTTTAGGAAACTTAAAACGCAATAACTCTTTGTTGGTAGCATGAATGTCGTTTCGTTGTTGATTGGATCTGCCATCGGTGCGGGCGTCGGTGTTGGTTTGCTGTTATTGAGGAATTATATAATTAACAAAAGTCCAGAATTATTAACGCGGGGACGGTTGAATGATTACAACTTACCCAATGAGAAGATGTATTCTACGATATTTCAAAAAACACGGGACAAGAGGATTGAGATAGCAAAGAAAAAACTTGTGGAGGTAGAAAATCTGTTGAAAAAAATAGATCAGAGTCTTGAATCGCATATTGAAGAGATTGAAGATAATCGAAGGGATTTGAACATTTCACAAAACAGGATTGATACCATGGAAACAGATGGTGAGAAACAAGTTGCTGCTCAATCAGAATTGATGCCGATAATGCACAAGTTTTCTGCTTTACTTTCGGCGATTTCTGACGATATGAAGAGTTTTTGGTCATATTTTGCGCAGAAGAGATTTCTCACACAAGTTGAAAGGGGTCATGACCGTAAGACTGTTGATGAAATCATGAAATCTGAATTTGATGATATCAAGACACGTTCCAAGCAAGCACTGAGTAAGGCCATGAGCGCATTGGATATCAGTGGCAAGGAGTATCAAAAAGTTTCAGAACTCTGGCTCAAATAACTGAGCAGGAGGGTTATTCTTGACAAACGTGAATGGCCACAACACTGAGGATTTTAATCTTGATAATTTCATTGCGGTATGTTTGGATGAAGTGAAAAAGGTCCTTGAGGAGAGTGTCAAAGATGATTGATATCAGGGCCTTCATCTCAGCTCTTGAAGGTTCATATATTTTCAGAAGGCAGACTGCCCTAGAAATTTCTCGTGCCGAGAGGGCCCTTGAACGGATAGAGGATAGAATTGCGGATGGAAAGAAAGTATCCTATGATAAGAAGTTGGAAGTTGCAAGAAGGAGGTTGAGAATCGAGGTCAGCATCTTGATGCATGATAATGGATTGACAAGTATAGAAATAACAGAAAATATCGCTCCTGTATCTTTCTTGTTGATGACTGGGGGGAATTTGGATGGGGTTGTTTAGTTTTGAGAAGCTAAGAATATTCGCAACAAAAATTGCCTGGTTATCCCAAAATATTATTGAGAACAAAAGGATAATACTGTGGCTCAGTCTACTGCAGTTGGCGGTGATTGCGGATTATTTCACTCTAATCTCTGATGATGAAGTGGCGACAAACATCTATCTTGGACTGTTTATTTGCACCTCTCTATTCATCCTGTATTTCGTAATGACGATTATTCCCCATTTACGGAAGTTGAAAGTAAGAACATTGGAAATATTGCAGCCAATCATCTTCTTCAGTTCGATTGCCTCGCTTCCAGTTAGATTATTGGCGGAAAGTTTTGCCGAAATAGGATTGTATCATACAAGTTTCTTCACATCACTAATAGGCATATTCTTCCTATTGTTTTTCGCTGTACAGGGAGGAATGTTTGTCCCTACCGACAAGGAACGTGTTCTGAGGTTCTTGAAACACTATTCCAAGTTGAATATGGTGCTGACAATGGCTCCCCTAGTGTCGACAGATATTAGAACCAATCAAACCACTCTTAATTTTGAACTTCGACCATTGCATTCTAATGAAACTGATATTATCTATTGCCCAGAACCAATTGGTTCTTATTCACTGGTCGATGCATCATTCTGCGTGCCCCTCGCATTGAGGTCAGGGAAGAATAGTACTGTATTCAATGCGAATATCAGGGACCTCGAACCTGCAACTATACGTTCCATGGAACGCTTGAAAAGAGAAGGAAACTTCATCGGTGATTTACCAAATCTTATCAATTTTGAGGATAATAGTGCTGCATTCATTCTCCTGTTCATTTTGTCTTCAAAGGAACGCTGGACCATATATTCAGGAGACAAGATCGTGGATCGAAGAAGTTTGACTAGTAAAGAGATATCTTCTCCCACAGGTGCTAGATTTATCCATTTGAGTCTTGAACCAGAGCATCTGAGTCGTGCAGCTGCAAGGTTACTAGATCCCCAAAAGCATCCAATCGTGAACAAATGCACAAAACTACTGATGCATTATCTAGAACCTGAGGAACGCATGAAGATTCGGAACTATCTCATTCTGTTATCCCGATTGAACATCAACAATGACTACAATGCAGAAAGGTGGAAGGAAATGGTACGCGGATATTGTGAGATTATGGCAAATCCTTCCTTTGGAAAGAGGGGTGATGTAGAGTGGTTTTATGGTGATGAGAGTCATACAGCGCATATTGTCAAGAGTACTGATCCAAATCAACCATTTCAAATCTATATTGATGGTGAAAATGTTATGTCTGCAATGGATAGAATGGGTGCAATCGATGGAGCGCGAAACATTATTGATAGAAATATCCGAGAAATCATCATCAAATTGTTTGAACCTTCAAGAATATCCTCGTGGGGAGCAAGAATGGATGATATCGCCAGAGTACCAGTAGAGAATTTCATACAGCATCATGACGATATTGTGAATTCATTGGAGATGCAAGAATCGACTCAAGAGTTGCCAATTGCATGGATGGATTTGGACGAAGTAATTTCAAAAATTACAACTAGAATACACTCTATCAGATTGAGGAAGGAAATTGCACGGACAACGAGCGCGTCGCAATCATTCAATAATGATGAATCATTTAAGATGAAATCATTAATCAACAGACGTAAAGGTGTTGTAGTTGGCACTACAATAGGGATGGAGACGTTAAAGGAAATGGTGCCATTTTTGGGGGCGTGAGAATGCAAGCTGAACGAAGAATGTCGATGAGGGCAGACAATAGATGGCTGCAACAATTTTTGAAGGCCACATATATTCATTTCAATCGGGCACTTGCAACTTCACCCCGACTACATTCAGTGAGCGATTTCAGAGAAGTATTGATTTCTGAGTTCATCGAAGAAAGATCGGAACGCTTCAATGAGTTGGTTGCAGGAGATAATTATGATGAAGCACCTTCTGACTCAAGATATGAATCGTTGAAATCAATATATTCAGAAATAGAAGATGAATTGGATGAGCCCAGTATATGGTTCGATTCACTAATCACAGGTTTCGGTTGTAAGAACGAGTCTATTGATTACACAAGTCATGATTCTTCACCAAGGACATATCCTATGATGAAGCAGATGTTGATTGAAAATGACCCGTCAGAACCCACTTGTGCTAATTGCTTGGTTAATCGACATCCAACAGAAAATCGAGATGGAAACATTTTGGTTCAGGGAAAATACAACCCGCCAGATTGCATTTTCCGTTCAGATTCAATGTTGGCTACCAGCGGAATGGGGTTCCGATTGATCCTTGATCAGCATTCAAGTGTCAGATTTGATCGTGAGCTTCAAGGTGGATTTCGTGTAACACAGATTATTCTGACATCAGCACTGAAAAGAAGGCTCGAACGGTCTCATCCTGAATTGATTAGTAATCATTATATCGAGACAAGTGAAGAAATCTCTGGACGTTTTCTTATCAAGTATGGATGGCCTCATAGCATTGCAAACAATTCTTCGCTGGTGTCAGTATGGCAAAGTTCAGGCCTGGGGAGGAAGGAAAAGATGTTTGATTCCACTGAGGAGAAATGGCGACAGAAGGGTAGTTTTCAGGCTATTCTTGATGACTTGTCTTCTTTGATCAGTGTCGCAGAAACTACTTGGGTCCCACAGCGCTTCAAGAGTATCCATGAGTTGTTTTCTTCGAATGTCAACATATCTGACAACTTGCGATGGCCAGTACTTAGGGTCTGGTGCCCTCCAAGGTTGATGCAAATCATCTTGGGAGATAGGATGGAGCGCCTTCCAGGAATGACGCCGATATTCATAGATGATACTGATGCATTGGCAGCAGAATCAGATACAAACTCGATTATTGTAGAACTTGATGGCATAATTTTGTGGAGGTGAAAGATTGGCATCGGATAGAAACCCAAACCTTGCAATCAGTGATTATCCAACAGTATCGACGGTGCTGATGTTGCTATTTCTGCCAATGTGGTTCATTTCTGAGATATTCATGAAGCGCAGTACAGAGTACGTCCAGATACAATTTTCTGACTGGCAAATTGACATCGTGAGAATATTGATTTCAGCGATATTCATCTCGATCATCTTTGTGGTGAACACGAGTTTACTCTTTGGTGTTGCTCAAAACAAGATGGGGTCTCATTCCCAATCCTCCGGTTCGTTCACCAGATATATGACGATCTCAATTTTTGCTGCATTTGGAATCGCTACTTATTATACAATCCGTTCTGCTTCACCTCGAGAAATTGGTGAATGGGCAGAGGCCCCTCTGGTCATGTCACTAATTACTGGTGCGTCATTCATCGTAACTGTATACTGTTTAGCATATTTGCTAGCAACATTTGCGCGAGCTGCAGGTTCTGGAACAACAGAATCCAAGGATGATTCAGGCTCCCAAGAATTGTTGACTATGAAAGATAAATGGAAGGAATTTCTCCGCAATCCAAAACTTGTTGAAGAATCTGAATCAATTAGAATGGGAGAGATTTTGGATGATAGAATTCTGGAGACTTTCAACGAATTCATAATCAAACGTGATGCAAATTCTTTCAAGGAAGTAGGCATTTTCATTTCTGTAGAGAATATAATGGGAAGATTCTTCCCCGCTTTCTGGATGCAGATGGGGTTGAACCATGGCTGGAAAGATGATATTGAATTACAGAATTACACATATAGATACATTTTCAATAAACATGGAGAGGAAATGGTCGATAGACTCATCCACCACATTTGCAATGTCGGTCATTTAGATGGGGAAATTGAATTGAACAATATCATGGTCCTTGGTATATTGACATCCAAAGGGGTTTCTGAGGGAGAGTTGTTTGACAATGATAACGGAATTGGAAATATCAATTCTATGCTGCAACGGGCCTCGATACTTACCAAGTCAATTCTCTATCATTGGGCTGATGTGGGGGGGAGATTCCCTGATGAATTATACAAGCAAAATATCAAGAAACTAACAGATTCTTGCGGAAAGCCTCCGGAACACGGTTTGTTGAACAGGGCCAGAATTTTTGCTAATGGTTCGATTATCGATCCCCGTGAAAGTGATCTCTTAATGAATTTCAATAGGCATACAGCAATGTCCGAAGCAGAGACATTACTGCTGAAAGAACTGCGAAAGGAGCACATGCTGTCTATGTATAATCTAGAGTTTCCCAGTATTGGAATAAGAAGGGCTGATGAGATTCGTTCTTCTGCAAATGCCGATAGTTCAGTATCAACTATTGACACCTTGTTTCAGAGTGTAGGTGAGTGATTTGATTATTGCCAGTGTCGATATCAGCGGAGAAGGGAGACGACAACTTCGGAGGAAAGGGCAAAGAGCGCCATTAGGAAATTATGTAAGAGAAATATCATCTATTCTTGGGATTGAGCCTTCTCAGTCCACAGATTTGGATTTCATAAAAATGACCAATGATTTGGTTGTCGATAAGAAGGTTACTTGCCTCTTGGAGAATGATTCAGATGTTTTCGTCGATGAGATGGTATGCCGTTGGTGCCCTAGATGCCTTAGTTGTAAGAGCAATTCCGTATATGCCAAGGCCAAAGCCATACATTTTCGCATTTCAGAACATCCGGAAAATGAGTTTGTAAAGAGATTCATAGAGAGCGAGCAATACAAGGATCAGATTTTTAAATCCAAGGACCCTTTTCAGATAGGTTGGGCATCGGCTGGCTCACGCGATATCTATTGTGAACCATTAGGCGCGAGAATCATTCAACCAATTAATGAAACAAGCACACCATGGGGGTCATTGTTCTATTGCCCCGCATTACTCCGAACTCTGACACTGTTTGAAATGCAGATGATTGAACGATTGCATGACGTTATTGACGGAGGAGGATTCAGCAATGTAGCAAATTTCAATGAGCAGGTAATCACTGGAGGTGAGTTTCTGAAGTGGATTGAAAATTTCCAGATTGATGTTTCATCAATCGATGGATTCAAGGATTCACTTGAAACCAAGGGGTTTTTGAATAACCTCAAGGACTTTATTGAATTCACTTCGACTTTCCACTCATCGGGCTTGTATGATGTTGGAACCGAAATCGCATTTCACGGGGAACTGGAATTGACCGATGCATGGGATGAATCGATTCGATTCCTTTATTCCTTGGCCATCAATTTGAATGAAATGGTTGAGATGAATCGATTTTTTGATGGTGACATCGACCAGTTAAGTGATTTGCAATCTGGCAATAATGGACAGAATCAAGGAAGTTTGAAGATAAGTCTGAAAGAAGATATGTTGAATCAACCTTTAGTTCAGTCGCGCCTTGAAGTTATCTTGTTAATTCCGGAAAACATGGATTCAGTCAACTTATTGGCAAATGGTTTCAAATTGATTCGAAGTAAGAGAGTTCATGGCATTTCAATTCCATGGTTAATGATCGATTGTGACTTTGAAAGAGTTCCTCCATTCACCATCCCAGTATTCGACAATGTTCGCAATTGTATTGTTTCCATCCCTACGTCTGGAAGAAGAGTTTCTGCCTCATCCTTGAATTCTAAACTTCTGAGCAGAATCGGCTCCCATTTGGTACACATTGATGATTTTGGAGAGCACCATTTGCGCCACAATCAATCTAATGATACTAAAGAATGTAGTGAATGCGGTATATTTGCAGAACATGACGCAAGTGAGGAAGAAATACTACTCCACTATAGAAGAACTCATCCATTTTTCCTTACCATTCCCTATTCGGAATGGCCATCTCTGAATGCAATACATCAAAAAATTCGTGACCGAGTTTCAGCAGCCTATGGCCCCGAATACCATAGAATCTGGAATGATTTGCGCAAATTTCTTGATTATCAAGGAACATTTTCCATCAATAGTAAGTTGAGGCAAGAATTATCTGATCCATTGATACGAAAAATGTTACCAAATGAAGCTATTAGGCAATTGGATTCAGAATCTAGATTGGAGCCGATAGTTTGGCAAATGGGCGAATTGAACATATTAGATATTCAACGGGAGACAATCGAAATTCCAGTTTCATCAGGCCGTTTGGTGCTTGCCAGGAATCTATACAGAGGGCTGGAGAAATCGAAGGAAATAGGAAATGAGGGTCGATCCGAGGACCCATTCAAGGTCGTAGCCAATGGTGGCTTGGGTAACAAGTTTATCCTTCCAGTTCTGAGCGCTTTGAACTGGACGCATTCTAGTGGCGAAGAAACATTTCTGTCTGAGGACCTCATTGCTGATGTCGACTCATGTCTTGGCGCTATATGGTGCTCTGAAGGAGTCATGGAGTTGCTATCGGATAATCATCCAGTTAGCCAAATATTGTCTCCGAGAATCCTGCGATTCATTCATTCAAGTGGTAATAAGCGCGTATCGTGTTTCTCAACAATGAATGAACTCAACAGCAATCACTTCCCTCCCTTCGATTCAGCTGAACATGGAACAATTAAATTCACATGCCTTTTGAGTGACTATGGAGAAAAATGGATTGATTTTCAGGACTGCCCCGTGTGCCATTCATTTGAAGGTGTTCGAGAGGATGTATTGAGTGAGTCAGTTGTTGCTTGGCACCCCGCTTTGGCTGCATCAGAATTTTCACCCCAATTCGTATTCGTGGGGGGAATCGGTGGGTGATTATTGATAAACAATTAATACATCCTTCTTCAAGGGTTAATTATGTCCGCAAATTCTGAGGGGGCACCTCCTTCCTTACGCAGGGAATTCGCCGTCTTGTCAACCACAAAAAAAGAATCCCGACGAATTAGTAGTTCATTGAATGCTTGGGCAAATGATGAGCGTAAACCAATCAAGAGGTTGAAGAAGAGATCATCGACCATCAATCCACAACAAAAATTCTGTCAACGACTTCCATTTTCTGGAGGTCGCCTCAAGGTAAGCGGTGAAGATGATTATTGGGTTGTTTCTTCAAGTAATGATTTTAGTTTGGATGCTGCTGAATTAGCCGGATTTCCAGTTGAATCTCACTGTATCAAACAATACAGAAACAACGTGGATAATGATTCGAGTTTTTCAAATATTGAGTTTGCATTATACATGAAATCTCTCAATCTAGCACATCTATTCGGTAAAGCATTGGTAGAAGGAGAAATTTTTGAAGTTGAGGGGAAGGAATATTCCGCAAGAATCCAAAGGTCATATTTCGGCTTGTTGTTGGCTATGGAATCCACTCATTTGACTTTGGTTCTGAAAAACATTAGAGAATTCATCCATGATCAGTACGAAGGTCTGAAACATCTAGTATCTCCAATTATCGCTAGTGCAGGCAAAGTAGAGGCACAGGCAAAAAATCAACTTACTACTATCTCTAGAGCATTTGCAGGTTTTCTGCAATTCACTAGTCCACTGAATTCTGTTGAGGCTGAATGGGATATTGAAGATAAACATGGCTTGGATATGGAGGAGGTGCACAAGTTCCTCGCATCATTGCTTGACATTTATGAGAACAATCAAATGGGCAGTAATCTGTTCATCTTTTCTACTGATGATGTACTTTATGATATGTTCTCTCAATTCATTTTTGAGCCAAATGGAATGCAGAAGGGCGGGTCACAATACGATATGCTGAATACTGCACTTTCAATGACAACTAAGGCACATTTCTTTCTCAGATTGCGGAAATCACCACCGGGGCTTGACAATACTAGGACTTCTGTATTCCTTGAAATTCCTTCATTGGAGGAGAGACTCCATGCAGAAGTCAATCAGCGTTATCTAGATGAGTACAGAAAAGTATCTAGTAAATACGAGCATATCATTGACGGCATTCCTGCTAGTGCAAAGGAAAGTGTCATCGATGACATGGACATTATTGCCAAAAAGATTTCACTACTTGAATCTGAAAATATGTCCGAAGAACATTTCAGTAGGTTATTGGAGATCTTAACGAGCCCACCTAGTGTCTGGAATAGAAAGTTGGACATTTATGCTCATGAGCACAAATTGGATGCCACGTGGAATGAAAGGATCCTGAACTTTGAGAAGTTCCTTGGTATTCCAAGACTGACTGATGCTGTTAAGGGACAATTGAGCGTTTCAGATATCGAGCAGATACTCAGAAATGTCATCGAGTCTGCAGAAATTTGTGAACGTTCTTACAAGGTGCAGATGAAACATATGTCAAATCAATCTACGATAGATAGATTGTCCGGTGGTGGGACTTTGTTAGAGGATTTGCAATCCTCGCGTAGGAACTTAAGGAACAGGGCTCAGGAATCATCAAGATTCATTGAGAAGGCAGAACCATCTGAAGTAAAAGACGCCTTGCTCAGATTTCAGAAGGAAATGTGGCAGGAACTCGATCATTTCCGAAATATTGTTGACGATTCGGGTGCAGATACAGTTCAATCTGAGGGCGTAGGTGCTTTATTGATTGGACTGGGTCAAGGAGGGCAGCAGATACTTCGTGCGACCATGGCCAATCTTCTCAACACGACTTCGGACAGTCGCTCTCGGAACATGTTGGACGGTTTGGGATTGAGCAGTTCTGATATTGAAACTATTGATGCTTGTCGAAACCAAGAGAAGGATTTTTCTAATCCCACTGTTCGTAATCGTGAAAAACTGGAGAATCTTTTCGGTAAGAAAGCTAATTTATTGGCCTTGAATCTTGGCCCTGAACTTGAACAGTTACTAAGGCAACCATATAGTTTCATTTGGGGCCGAGCAGGTGATAATGCGTACAAGCAGTATAACAATGAACTAATTCGAAGACCATCTCCGAATCTATTGTTGTTGGATCCTGATTGTCAAGGAGCCGGCGGTAGAATGGGTAAGGGTCGAGCTTATGCATTTACAGCAAGAGACTACATCAGAGAAGCTTTGGAATTATACAAAAACAGAAGTCGAAACGTCACACAGATTGCAGTCATTCACAGTTTTGCTGGAGGAAGTGGTAGTGGGATGATATTGCCGCTGCTCGGTGAATGCAAATTGGCATATCCCGACGCTGATATCTGGGTACTTTCCGCTGGTGATGAAAAGAATGGAACGGGTGCTTATACTCCTCACAATGTATCCTACATCACAAGTGAAGTCCTACAGTCTCACTACAATGCTTTGCACCACAGGGCTGAGAAACTAACTCAGACTAATTGGAGAGGATTTTCAAACAAAGGCCGCACTAACCTCAAGGAATTATATGCCCTATGGGAACAGATTTCACGTCCGCTTGGCTCAAATTTTGGAGATTTACAAGACAGAATCACAAGCAGCAAAACTTCCTATAGGAGGTCTCTTGAGGAATTCAATCACGTTGGAGGCAATTCGTTCAAAGCCATGACTGGGGATGAAAACTCAAATCTCAGCGTTTTTGAATCACTACCTTTAACGGAACTAGAAGCCACGTCTTATCACGATGGATTGGTAGGAATCAATAGTGATGAGTTCTTTGACGTGTGGGCAAAGTGGTTGAGAGTTGCATCGGATCCAGCCAACATCTGGGCTGACGTAGCAGTTGGAGGAGATGAACTGAGTTCACAGGAAAGTGATGTTAGAACCGGTTTGAGATATAAATTGAGTTATGGAAATCTAAGGACGTTGTCGGCATTGCTGAAGAAGAGGGGCCAAGTAGATGATGTCGATGAATTCAGGGATATTCTTGCAGATGAACAGCATTCAGGAGTTAAAGAGGGAATAAAATCTGCTGCCCTCAATGCTAATTTGGCTTCTTCGAGCGATAGTGAGACATCTATTGATACATATGAAGAATTAAGTGATCTCATTGCGCAATATGCTATCAAAATGCAAAGTTATCATTCTAGAATATACAATATGAGCGAGCGCATATTGATGAACAGAGGTGTACTTGATGATACTTTGATTAAACACGTGATTATCAGCAATGCTCATCTTGATATGGCAGTTAATTTCTATGATGGAAATGAGCCGACATATGAGATTTACAACTCTACTATGGCGGAGGTCTTTGTGAATATAGTTCATGGTATGGTGTGTTCCGAGGACGGTTCACATTCTGATGCTGGAGGGACACACGAAATAATGGATGTAAGCGATATGCGGCGCCGTAGTAAACCACCTATGGCCGCAGTTATGTTGAACCCTATAGCAACTCAAGAATTATCTTCTATCGTTCAATTCAAAACACCTCAGTTGAAAGATTATGATAGAATTTCACCCTATTCCGTTTTTGATAGATTTTTCACCAAGACATCGTCGCCATTATATTCCGCTGAATCGAATGAACAGGTCCCTATCGGCGGTGATTCATTGAAGGCCTTATTCACGCTGTATTTTGGTGGTAATATGAGTCATATGTTCAATATCAATCCCCGCGATGTCATTGATTGTTATCGGCAAACACATTCAGACCCAGTTTGGCAGTCATATTCCTCTGATGATGCCGCTGTGAGAAATTTCTTTTCACTGCTTGTTTCCGAGGGACTGGATGTTGATGAATTAGAGAGTAGTTTTTCCTTTGGAGTCGATGAGGCCGTGAATATGTTACATTGGATAAGATTGATTCCTGTGGAATTAATCAAAGGCTTTCTAAGTGCGGAGTTTGAACCCAAACAAGTGAAGAATTTTAGCAATCTTGCCAGTCAATGGATAGCAGTTCAAGGTAGAATCCTGGGCTACACTGGACAGAATTCAATATTGAAGCCGGAGACCCGCAGTGCTGAATTCTCAAATTTGATTGGAGATGTTTTTGGAATGGAAGTCATGGGAGGGCATCGAGAAGAATTGGCAAAACTGTTGATGAAACTAGGACTTCTCGATATTTCTCACCTTTCTGCAGTCCAAAGCGGCTATCTGTTCGAACCTGCAGCATACATTCTTACTCCTGACGAATTGATCTTCAATGAACAAAAGATTTCAAAGGAAAGAGTTGTTGAATTCCTTGCTACACCTACTGCATATCATGTAGCGGGCGCAGCAAGGTACAGAAAATTGCCTGATGGAAAACGCAATGCCGTTGTGTTGCCAGCATTGTTGGCCGATGAGCGGAATTATTCTCCAAAAACCCTTCTTTCAATGTGGGAAGATGGGGCAAACGGCCCTAAGTTGCTACACTTGAAGACTGAGGCGGTGGAATGGCTTTCTAGACTGAAGTTAAAGGCGGCTGAGAAATCTCCAGAATTCTGTACATTGTCGCTGTTCGATACCCTGATTTCTTCGAGCTCCAACCCAGAGAACAATTCCGCGATAAGGGAACCTTCAGAAACTCCCGACTTCCGACAATCGCGATTGATATTCGATCGAATGTCTCTTATTCGGCCAATGTATCTGGGAGAACCATTGTCATTGACGATGATGAGGACATCCCTTCTTGGCGAGAAATATGAGGATTCAAATCATCAAGAACAGGCATTAAGAGATTCATATCTTGGGGATATGTCTCGTTCACAATGGATTTCTAATATTCAGAGTCACCAAGAATATGATTTCGGAAGGAATTTTTCTCCAAAGAAGTTTGCAGAAACCTTGTTACAACGCATCTTAATGTTTGCAGAGGTAGAAATTGGTTCTAGCACGGAATTGAATGAGCATGAAATAGTCCTCCGTCTTGTGCAGATGCGAATGTTGGATATCCTACAATCTGATGAATTTGAGCGCGACCTTAACTCTCTACGTGCGATATTGGACAGCATCAACAATGAATTGGGTGGTGAAAAGCCTCTTGCTGAATTACTTGCAGAAGCAGAACTAGAGGCTGACCATCACAGGGTTAACAAAGCTGCAAAAGATATCGGAAATTTCATTTCTAAATTATCCACAGCATTGTTCCAAGCAGTCAGGCAGCATAAATTCCTCAATCACCAGATGCGTGGTGGAGAAGGTGTATCCTTTGAATTAACAGGTTCTGTCGATGCCTTTAGATCAAAACCAGATGAATTTTTGACAGTCATCAATACCAGTTCAGGTGTCGAGACCTCAAAGATTAAGCAAACCATCAATGATTATTTCCGTTTATACATCAGACCGATTGAAACCGCTGGCAAGACCTTCATTCAACATATCAAGGCAGGACCTTTGGCTTCCATGACGATATTGATGCAGAAGACTGGTTCAATTGAGATTGCTGAAAATATGAAAAAGGTGTATCAGGATCTTTCCACAAGACAACTCTCTACCGCCTCAAAGACCTTGGTACATCCTTACTCCTTCCTCAGGAATGTCTTGTGGATGACCACTTTCCATGGTCAATGGTTGAATGAACCTACACCCAAATATCTTGATGCACTCAATGTCCCATCTGATGTGGTAAGGAAGGTGTATGGAAATCCAGCTCTTATTGATCAGGCTATCGAGTCAGTTAGGCAGAGCGGTGACATGACTGCCCATGCACTGCCTGAGGATGATGTCAATCGTTGGCAATCTGTGCTGGACATATGGTCTGAGGATGAATCCGTTAGGAATCAAAGAATGAGAGGTGTCCTTCATATCCCAGATATGTTAGCGATAAATTACCTCAGAACCAAGTATCCAGATAACTTCAATGATTATCTTACAGGAAATGAAGTTGATTCGTCTCTAGAACAGATTTATCCATCTACGTTATGGCAGAAATTCTTTGTCAAGAAGGTGATAAATGAGCAATCTGTTGGCGTAAATATGGAAGTGAATGTTGTTTCTACAGACAAAGATGACCCATTCGCAACAAAAGACCCATTTTCTTCAGTGACTAGTGGTTCGGATTCTGGCGTTGCTTCTGAGGAGGACTGGTTGCATGCTCTCGGTAAGTGGAGTGAAAAATTCAAAGATGCAAAAAGAGTAATTCGGAAGCCCAAGGAGAGCCAAACTAGTCCAGCAGCACCTGTAATCGACATTCAGATTCAAGATGATACCAAGACAATTGATGAAACCGCTTCAGAACCTGAACAGTCAACTCCAGTATCTACTGAAGCCCCGCCTGCTCCTGCATTACCGGAAGCCCCACCTGCTCCTGCATTACCGGAAGCCCACCCTGCCCCTGCATTACCGGAAGTCCTCCCTGCTCCTGCATTACCGGAAGCTCCCCCTGCTCCTGCATTGCCGGAAGTTGAGCCTAAACCACCTCTGCCACCTAGCCAATCCCCTCAATCTCTACCTATCGAACAGCCGCCGGTTGAATCAGATTCTGATGATGATGATGATCCATATTCAGTCCTTTGGGACTAGAATAAGTATCGAGTTTTACATTGAACCTAATTGTGGCGAAGAGGCGGATTACCTTTGAATGATGGCCTTGACGCGTAAATGTGAACGAACTAACGCAGGTCAACCTGATGCTGTTTTTCGGCCTCTTGGGGATGGGTCTTGGTTGGCAAGGTGGAATGCGTAGATTGCACGGTTTTTATGACATTCAACCAGCAGTTAGGATGATTCTATACGGTTTGATTCTGGGGTCATTCTTGGCTTTGGCGATTGACGAATTGATATTCTTGCCTTCTTATGTTCTTGCAGCAGAAGGAGGTGGTGGAACTGGGACATGGCCAGGTCTGTTGGTGTCATTATTCGTTGCCAACCTTACTTCTTTGGTCGTGATGTTCTTATTGACTCGCCGTAGTGTACGCCTCAACAAATCTGCCCCCACTAGTGGTTGGGCTTTAGGGCTAGCAATGGGTTCAATGGTTGCAGTACGACTTGGTTTTGAGCTGTTACGAATTCATGGTTTGACGTTGACTGTTGGAGCCAGCATTGCGATCCTAGTAGTATTCATGCCGCAGATGGAGGCAGTCATAAGTTCGGGACAGGGCTCTAGGGGGCAACGTGGAGAGAGATGGCTAGCGCTATTCTGGGCAACTTTCTGGAGATTTTTTGGAACCATGTTCTTGGTAGCAGCATTACTTGCACCGATATGGTGGGTATTCTTGATTCCACCATTGTTGATAGGTAGAGGTAGGGCTGACAAGAAATGGTTGATGGATTCATTGACGCCAGAGGCACAGAGACGCTATCGAAGGGTTGTGGCACAATCTTCACGTCGCGAGAATGTCGTTG
>CAZGIY010000002.1:52280-67959 GCA_964526445.1 uncultured Candidatus Poseidoniales archaeon | reverse complement strand
TTGATTATTTCCACTCCACCTTCCTCTGTGAACCAAGGGGTTGAAGATTCAAGCGAAGTTGGGGTAATCAAAAATGGACTAAGGGCTGACAGCACAAGGATTGAAACTACAAAACATCGCATATCGACCCCAATGTAATTCAGTATTTTAAATTGAGGAAACTACGATATACACAACAAGGTCAGTCTTATACCATATCGACAGGCCGAGGAAAACTGTAATCATGTGGGGTAAGCGTAAAAAGCAGGGCGCTCGCAAGCGTCGCGATTCGGGCAGAACCTGTCCCTTTTGCGAAAGCGAAGATGCCACCACCTGCCACCAATGTTACTACGAGTTAGATGTCAAAGCAATGCATCAAAGCGGTTCACCAATTGAAGTGGAAAAGGACGCCCTGTGGGGCGAATTGTTGCAAGAGGTTGATCCAAATCAAGAAGACGATTACTCCATATCCGTGATAACGATGGATGAGATGACTGTCGAGATCGATGAATACGATACTGTGGGCGATGATGAAGTCATCATCATGTCTGAGGGCGGTCCCAGTTTTGCTGAAATTATGGATAGCGAAGTTGCCGAAAGCAAGGCTGCTGAAAATGAAGAGGAGGCATTAGTCGCTGCTCCTACTCCTAGCATCCCAAAAATCGAGGCAGTAGTAGAAATTCCTAGGGGACCAGAACCAGAAGTTGTTGAAGACGAGCCTGAGTCTGTCAAGGAACTAGAAGGTGCTCCTGTTCCACCAAAAGTTCCACCCATCCCTGAAACATCCGTAGCACCTGCGGCTTCACTAACGCCCCCACCAGTTCCAAGTATCAGTGGATTTGATTCTTCGGAGGAGGAATTGGATGATGATTTGGATGACATTATTGCCGCAGCCCGAAATGCTGACGTGAATGGTGCCACGGCCACCCCTCCACCATTACCTTCGGTTGAGAAGGTTCCTCACACAGAATCTGCACCATCCCCTCCACTCATAGTTGCCCCTCAGACAGCTCCAGCGCCTCCGCCATTGCCTACCACGGTTGCAGATGTTCCAACTCCTGAGAGCCAAGTGGAATCTATGCCACCGGCGACTCCAGTAATTCCCACTTCGGAACAGATGAATGCCCCTCCTACCGCTCCAGCAATACCCAATGGAAGAACGTCAATTTGGCCTTGGCCACAATCAGAACCATGGGACTCACGAGAATTACGAAGAGATATCATCGATGCGATGGCAGCAGCACAAAGAGGTGACAGGACCGCTGCCGCTGAAGCCTTAGATCGATTCGGACCGCACCTAGGTGATAGATTTGAAGCCATGCACCATGTTGGCGCCCTATTACACAGCATAGGTAGGCATGAAGAAATGGAACAGATGGTTTTGGCAGCCAAAGAACAGCATCCTGATGACCCCAATGTTTCAACAGCAGCAGCCGCTCTCATGCAATCATGATGATTACTCGGGCGACCCCCTCTCTGCGTTTGGGCGGGGATTTCATTCTAAGGCCCGTACATCGAAAATTGTTGAAATCGGTTCTTGGAGCGTATCAAAAAGACCCTGAGGGTGTCAAGACTGCATTACCATGGTTGAAAATCGATGAAGATGTCTCAATGCAAATGTCAGATTTCCTCTTTGAGCTCGAAATTCATAGTAACTCTGGAAGAATTCACTTCTGGAGCATACATGAAAAGGCTGCAGAAGACAATTTCGTAGGCATGGTTGGTTTGGGTGATGAATTGGTGCTGAACGAAACTGATTGGAACCTTGGTTACTGGGTAGTACCGGGATATCGAAGAAAGGGGATTGCTGTCAGAGCAGTCAACGAAGTCTTCGCATGGCTGGAATCAAAAGGTGAAGAACTGCTGATTGAGATAACTGTGCACCCCCACAATGTGGCTGGCTTGAGTACCAGCAATGCGATTTGCAAAGAATGGGGGGGGATGCCGGTCAGTCAAGAATTACATCCTGTGGATATTGAAAATAGAACTGTCATGCACCATATCCACATCGTCCCATTATCCGGAAGAGGAGAGGATGAAACTGGGTAAAACGCAATTGTGGGTCACCGTCGACAGCGACGATTTCAGACATCTGCCAAAGTACCAAGGGCATCCCGTTCGCAGTCGGTTAGAACTTCCGCAAAGATATGCATCCATCGATCCAAGTCCAGAATTGAAAGCTGGAATGGAAGGATTCAGTAAATGGATCGATAAGGGGAGGTGTGCCACCCTTTTCATCATCGCAGACCAATTAGATTCGAAGGAATTCGATAAATGGTTGCGGAAATTGATTGAAACGGGGAATGTGAAAATCGGAGTTCATGGAAACACTCACCGCTCATGGTCAGCATGGCCTGAAGACAAAGAGGGGTTTGCCTCGGAATTGAAAATAGCAAATGAGAGAATCAAAAAATTCGCACAAAATGCATGGAGGCCATGGTTCAGAGCCCCGGCTGGATATATCGCTCCTTGGATGGCCGAGGTTCTGAATGAACAAGGATTCAAAGTCGATTCTTCCATCAATCCAACTAGGTTGTTGTTATCCAAAACTGGGAGAGGGCGATCATGGAAAGCGGTTGAAAAAGCAATACAATCGAATGGTTTGGTCGAGCGTAAATGGTTGACATGCAAACTTCTGGGGTTCTCTCTGCCTGCTTGCGGTCCCGCCCTGCACATGCGAAGCATAGGCTGGTTGTCAAAGCGGGCATGGAATAAATGCAAATCATTAGAGAGAGCGGATGATTCTGTGATTGAAGATGCTTCAGCAAATGTTGTGACCGTGTACTGGCACTTGTTAGATCACGCCAAAAAGGCCGGTAATTGGAGCCCTCCACTAGAATAATTCTCCAAATTCGTCCGGGAATATGCTTTTAGTGGTTCGACAATGGGGACGGTCTATGTCTGTTGAGGCTATGGTACAAGGAATGATTGATGAATTGAGTGCTGCACTTGGCGATGCTGCCAAGCATGATGGAGGAAACTCCGCAGCAGGAACTAGGGTGCGCAAGGCTATGCAGTCCGTAAAGGGCGCCGCACAGGACGTGCGCAAAAAGGTTCAGGCAGACAAGAACTCTCGCTGATTACTCAGTGTTGAGTGTTTGATTTGTTCTGTGCATGATAATCCAGTCACCACCCCCGTTCATCCAGGGTGCCGATGAGGATTTTGCAATTTCCCAGTCTTCGTTTTCGAATGTTGCAGTGGATTCTGGTGACAAGACAACCCATTTCACGTTGGATAGGTTGCCTCGGTTCTCTATTTCAGTTCCATTGAACAATTCTACCTGCCAACCACTATCGGTAGAGCGCCAGTGTCCCGTTATGTTTCGAGAACCATCAGGATCTAATTCTAGATGGAAAGAATACAACCAGTGCATTCCTAATGTTGCTTCGCTAATGAACAGGAAATCCTCACCATCTTCCATCTCGGAATTGAGATGTTCTGCTGCGTCAGAAGTCCAGGAGGTCTGTCCATGGAGGGTGACCAATAGAGACAACGGTAGAATAAGACAGATTCCAACCAATACCGATTTCCAGTGTAGCCCAGGTTCTTCCAAGGAATAGCACTGTATGTCAAGTGAAGATTCCTCGTCACTAGCTAATTGGCGGAGGCGCATGATGTACCAGAAACATGGGATAAACAGCATTGTAGCGTATCTACCATTATTTCCCATAGTCCAAATCATCCAAGGCCATTCTGCTTGCCAAAGCAATGATTCGTGTGTCCACAAAGCAGCCACATAGAGAATCAGGCCTGTGGTCATCGCACCGATGACGGCAGCCAAGAGTCCCGCCTCCCTATCGATGATTGTAGAAGCCGACGAGATGGAATCTTTGAGGAATGGCCAAAGAACCATTCCAAACAGCATGAAAATAATGACCACATCAAGTATGGAGAATAGAACCGCTGAAATGAAACGCAATGGCGCCTCTCTTAAGGAAGATATTGCAAGTCCTGATGGAGAGAGTAGTGCAAAGCCAAGGAATAGCGTGAAGACAAAGCTGCTTGAGAAAATAAAGGCGCGATGTGGACGTCGTGTGAACTTGACCAACAATTCATTCGTTCCGTCAAGTGCGAAAGCAACGAAACCAATGATGAACAGCAACACGGCCATTGTTGGGTCAACGCCTTTGACTGTGGCCCCAAACAATACGGCAGCAGGTGCCATCAACCAAAGTAACGGCATTCCTTTGCCACCGGTACGCAGTCCCAATAATAAAGTCAGTAATGCAATACTGATGGCTATCAACATCATTTCCTCTGGATAAACTCGTCCAGCAGCAAAAATTAGTGCTGGATTGATACTAACCAAAGCGGTCAATCTGGCTGCAGCCTCTGTTCCATACAACCTCTCGGTACACCTCCATACGGCGAAGAGCATGAAGGCTGCCAATAGCAGGGATCCAGTCTGCAATGCATCACTACTATGGCCCATGAAATCCATCCAAAGACCTAGCCAAGCGTGCCAGGCCCAGTAAGTCAAACCTGTTTCTGGGCTGTAATCTGGATCAGAAGACTGTGGGTCGACGGGCCTTGTATGACCCCAATCAAGTCTCTCTCCGCCTCCGCCATCCTCGACGGTAACATATGTTGCATGAACATGAGCATCTAAGCCAATCTCACTAACCGAAGTAACTACGATATGCATCAGTATGCCCAGCATGAAGAGCAAACTCCAGAACTTGCTGGAACGAGTGTCCCACCAGGGGTGAACGGGGGGTTTTTCCTGCGCGCTCATCAATGATGCCTGAAGATGCAGATGTTCAACCCTGCGCGCGTAAAATAGCCTTAGAACTCGAATAGCGTGGGTTGTCCACCTTTGCGAACTCTTCCTTTCAAGCGCTTTAGGTTACGCTCTAATCTCTGTTCGCTAAAATCAAAATCCTCCAAAAGGAATTGACGAAGCCCATTCTCATCAGCCAAACCTTGTTTCATCGATTTGACTTCATTGCATGGGTGGTCGAGAAAGATACTTCTAATCTGTTCCAGATTTTCTGGAATCTGTTTTTCCTTGACTTGGCAGATGGTTTCGATATTTCCATGTTCCTTGATCAACTTCAAGCCAGTCTTTGGACCAATGCCTTTGATACCCGGGTGGAAATCTGTGCCAATCATTATCGCCAAATCGACCAATTGTTCTCTAGAGATATCATTGTCATCAAGCAATTCCTCCAATATCACTTTCTCGGCGCTGACTAAGCGGCCGCGTCTTCTTTTTCCATGTGACATGAGGTTACGAATCAACACCGGACTGCCATATAGCAATGCGTCCCAATCTTGAGTTGCTACAATATCGATCTCACCCTTATTTGCCATAACTGCAGCCTGTCCCTCTCCTTCTGCTGCTGCATCAATCCAAGGAACACCAAGTAAATCGAGGAGTTTCTTCGTCTGATCTTGCATTTCACCAGTGTATTCCGCTGCCTGTTGGCCATATTTCTGGGCTCTTACCATATCTCCTGTGGCCAATGCCTCATCCCACTTCCTCTTTGCCTCTACGCGCCTGGCTCTGCGTTCTGCCATGACATCTGCCTTCAGGTCTGGATGCTTACCATCGAAGATGTAAACCGGTTCTAGACCCAATTCAATCAAAGTGGTGGTCCTTTCAAGAAATCCAATCAAATGTGGAGTTGGCCGACCTTTAGAATCTGACAATGGGCCGCCATCTCCATCTGGCCCTCTATTTCTCATCGAAGTTATGAATTGGAAGGCCACAAGAAATGCATCGATCCCAACGGTCTTACCTGCAAGTTCCGAGAGATCTATTGAATGAGAATTTGCAAGGTCTCTGAGGTTACATCCCATCTTCACACATCCTCTTCTTGTTCTAACATCCAGGCTTCATAAGCGCGATTGGAACGATGTTGAAGTAAGACTCCAATACCTATCAATAACACACCGGTACCAATACTGGAATACATTGGAGTATCTTTCCATGTTGGGTCTACATTAGTCACAGTTATTGCACTTGAAGGGATGACATACAAGATTGAATTGCCATTGTTCAAGGATATCGTTCTTGTATCATTAGCGTATGAATTTTCATCTTGGGTGAGAGTTGTTCCCCATTGTGGAACCACATCAATACAATCAGCACAACGCTTGACCATGACGACATCAATCAACACGCCCTTGCCTTTACTGGGGTCAACCTCTAGGACAGAGAAGAATTGCTGTACCTTAGAAAGGCCATGCTTAGTTGTGGAACCTGGATCTGAAAATGTAGTAACATATTCATCAAAACCCATACCATAGACATACATATCCTCGGGACCTTTCGAGCCTACAACTTCAATGCTGTTCTCATATACAGAATCTAACGGAAGCCACAATTGAAATTCACTACCTTCTGGGAATCCTGAAAGGAATTGGTTTTCCACATTTCCTTGACTAACCAAATCTTCTGGTGTCAACACCTTTGATCCTAAGTCACTCTCTGAATAAGGAGTCGCCATTGTGACGAAGGGCATGATCGTTATCGAGAACAACATTCCTAGCATCGCAATGATGACTGCTGGAATCTTCAATCCAATAGGGGGAGTGAAAGCAATTAGTGGGATGCCACATGCGAGGATTACTACGCCCCAGATTATTGCAGTGAATGAAGAAGATGATTTTGTGCCTATGGTGCTGAAGCCATTTTCTTTGGTAGCAAAAGGACTCTCATAGGTTCCACCATCCTTAACCTCTACGACGAACTCCTCCGGAGGAAGTGTGGGGACATCAAGGTGGAACTCATTCTTCAGGTAAAGTGTATATCCGCCAGTGATATCATGGGGTTTGGTGAATTCAATCTTGATGCCTATTGAAACGTTCTCTTCTATTTCCTCCAAGTCGTGTGAAATGTTGAATTCGTAGCGGTTGCTTGAACCTTCAATAGGTGCATTCAACAATACTCCTCCGATGAAACTCTGCCCATACAACAGATTGAGGCGGACATGCTTTGTACAGGAGTCTTGACTTTGTTCGCAATTCAGGCTTAATGTGAATGCGCCCGAAAATGGAATGCTAGGGTCCATTCTAATCGGTTCAGGGTTGGGTGCACTTCCAGCAAATGTGAATGCTCTGTTTCCACCACCACTATTTGCTTGACCGGGCAAATTGCCCTCAGAAAATTGACTGTCAGAAGTTCCATCTGATCCAGCATGAGTCCATGCCTCCCAGTAGGAGTATTGTTGAGCATCCTGAACTCCAAACATGAACATCCGCGAATTAAGATGGGACGTTGGGGTGCCTTTCGGTGGCTCTTCTTGGAGTTCCTCTTCAGCCATGGCTTGAGGCAATGAATGGATGAAGAAGCCCATCAAGGCAATTAGCATCAGTAGATGCACAACAATGGTACCTCTCCCCGCCATCATGCCGCCGAATCATCCGTCTGTCAAGAGGTTGTCTAAATCACGTCTTGGCATGCAACCTGTGAATAATGGTGACGCATCAGACCTTGCTGTGCAACAAGGCGACTTGGTGATTGGAAGCGGTTGGCATCCTGTATTGTTCAGAGCCGAAGTATCGGCACTTACCCCCAATATTGGTGAATCTCTGACCCCTAGAGTGTTGCGTGTACCGAATTCCAAGGGATTGGAAAGGGCTGCCACAGTGGATCAGATTTTACAGCACTTTGGTATCTCAACAATCGAGAATTTGGACAATGACTTCAGCGGTTGGCTGAAGGTTAATGCCCTCTCAATTGACCAAACTGTAGCGGTTCGCTGGTCACGGCATGGAGAACGAACAAGCAAAGGAATAGAACTGGCCAAGAGAATGGGGGGTATTTTGCACTCCAATGGTTTCAGAATCGAACTTGAGGAACCTGAGCAGACAATACAATTACTGATTTCGGGAAGTGATTTATTCTGGGGTATCCCACAATTATCTGAACCCCCAAGAAAAGAATGGAAGAAACGGGTTGCAACTCAAAGGCCTTTTTTCAAGCCTGTCAGTCTTGACCCTCAACATGCTAGATTAATGATCAATCTTACTGGAAATAATGGGCCTGTTATTGATCCCATGTGCGGAACTGGTGGATTACTCATCGAAGCTGCCATGATGGGATTCGACTGTACTGGCGTTGACCTTGATCCTGAAATGGTGGAAGGAAGTAAGAAGAATTTGCAATGGTGTGGAGGTGATGCAATAGTGGTTCGTGGTGATGCCACCCAACTTGCAGACTTAGGTATAGGCGGCTTCAGAAGCGTTTGTTTCGACCCCCCATATGGGCGCAATGCCTGGCGATCAGATTCAATTCTCAATCTATTCACTTCGGTACTGAATTCGATTCATTCTGTTTGTGTAGATGATGCGGTCATGTGTTGCATGTTACCTGCAGATGTGGAACAAGTGAATGTGATGGGGATGAAATGGCAGCAGATGAAAAATCTGCTTGAGAATACTGGTTGGCAGATTGATGGTGATTGGCAGATCCCCGTACATGCCAGTCTCAGTCGTCGCCTTGTGCGCGCTGTTCGGATTCCCGCTTGATGCTTGCTTCTAATTCCAGCAATAGTTGTCTTTGTTCATCTGTAGCTTCAGGAAATCTTTCTGGCCACGGGCACAACTCATCCTTGAACACTTGGTCATTCATGTCGAGAACTACTGGATATGTTCGACAACCCATAGGACGAAATTCGTAAATCCAACACACTCCCCACGTATCGACATCCTTGGAATCCGTCTCTAGAAAAACACAAGCATCGGTTACTGGAGAGTTGGCCAACTCCAATACTCCTCCTGTTTCTGACAGGGGTTTGGTAAATTCCTCAACAGGTAAATCCAATCTGCTCGTTATTCGCCTCACATCTTCCTCACTCAGTGGCATCTTGGTATTGCGGCAACATCTGCTGCAGCCATTATCGATACAAGGGGAGCTCATCTGAAGCACGAGATGCGACCGTTGCTTTCAAAGGGCGGGATGGGGGCGAGGGCAAATGGGCAATTAGGGTAGTCTGGATATCCTTCCGGCCTTCGGAGCCGGAGACGTGGGTTCGAATCCTGCATTGCCCGCTTCATTGATTGGCGCTGAAATTAGTGGACATACAATTATCGCTAATTCCATCCAAATAGGTCAAATACTGTGATAGAAACCCCGAATCATGCAATTGAGTGAAGACGGACAATTCATGTGGAACGGGAGCACTTGGGTGCCGGTTCAACAACAGCAGTTTATGCCCCAAATGCAGCAACCACAGATGCAACAACCGCAGATGCAGCAACAGATGTACGGTGGACAACCAGTCATGCAGGGTGCTGTTCAGAACCAAGCATTTGGCTTCCCTCAACAGCACATCATAATGAGTGAAGATTCGGGTGGAAAACGTGTTGTTCCTTGGGTAGGAGTGGGGGCAATCATTCTTGGATTGCTTCTACCATTCATTTCGGTTTTTGGATTTGGCATGAGTGGATTCGAGATGATGGGGCTTGTTGCTGAAATGATGGATGATTTTTCTGATACTGATTCAGGAGATGATTTTGATGATGAAGAAGTCGATCCCGGTTTCGGAGGTTGGATGCTGGTCATCGCCGGAATCATGTTTGTGTTATCCCCTTTCATATATCTCTTATCTGCGATAATTTCTGGAATATTGTTAGCAATGAAAAAGAGGCCTAAACTGATGGGAATTATTCATTTGAGTTACTTTGGTGTAATAATGATATGTGCTACCATAGCATCAATGGCGCTACCGTCTGAATTCGATGGTTTGAGTTTGACCTCTTTCTTGGGTTTCGGATTCTACATGTCCAGTCTTGGTGCAGCACTATTCTTTGTAGATAAATGACCTAAGGAAAATTGAAGATTTGACTTAAGTCATCACTCTTCAACAATCCCGGGGAGCGGCCAATTTTCACTAGGCCAAGGCAGCCCGTCTCTGCTCCAACATTGGACAGTATCGCCTCCCCAATCCATTTCCTTGATCATCTGCAAACCTAATTCCACAAAGTCATCTGAAGTGATTCCTAGAGGAACACCATCGGTGAATTCTACATCGGCCCGGATATGTATGACTCTGTCAACCAATCCAGCAGCAAGGAATAGGCGCGCAGTAGTTGGGCCGCCTTCCAATAAGGCCTCTTGGAAATCCATATCTCCGAGATAATCCATAACACCTTTGAGGCCGATAATGCCATCATTCAGCGCTCTCTTGATTGCCCATGGCGCTTGCATTTCAGTACCATGGAAAACCAACGTCTTTCCTCCATCATTCAATAGATTGGATTCTGGCGGAATACTTGCCATACTGTCTAAAACCACTCTAAGCGGTTGACCGCCATGCCCAACTTGTACCCTCCTTACGTCAAGACGTGGATTATCTCTGTCTACAGTTCCAACACCCACGATGACTGCATCCATTTCATTTCGGAGGTGGTGAACATTGTCCAAAGAAACATCCGAAGTAAATCTCTTTGATTCAACCGATAAGTCATCTACACAATTATTTGCATCTACTGCGACCTTGAAAGTCACCATCGGTCCCATGTGTTCACACCAATGGAGAAAGGATTGCATTTGGTAGGCTGCTTGTTCTTTCATCAGCCCACAACGTACAGTTATCCCCGCCTTCTCAAGAACAGAAATTCCAGATCCCCTAACTTTGGGATTAGGATCTCTGTGTGCAACAATGACTTCCTTAACCCCTGCCCACATCAACGATTCAGTGCATGGTGGAGTTCTACCAAAGTGGTTGCATGGTTCAAGTGTGACATATGCAGTACTGCCATTTGGAGAGTGACCTCTCTCTTCAGCGTCGTGTATAGCCATCTGCTCAGCGTGTAACCCACCAAGATGGTCGTGCCAGCCTTCGGCGATTATCTGATTATCCTTGACAAGAACACAACCCACCAATGGGTTTGGTCTAACCCTGCCGCGACCTCTTTCTGCTACTTCTATGGCCCGAGCCATAAATGACTCCTCCAATGAGGTCCACGACATGTCGTTCACCCTTGCGAGCGGCATACTACTGATGAGGACATCGACTCATTCAAGTCTAATCCTGATTCTGCCGCAACATGGCCGAACTGCACTGCATCATCAATCCGATGAGTCGCGATGGCAATTCTGGTAAACTATGGCCGAAGGTTCTTCCTCGGCTTGAAGAGAATTGGAAAGTCACTGCACACATGACTGAGAGTGTTGGGCATGCTACCGAAATCGCTTGGAAATTGAGAAAGGAGTTTCAAGATGCAGAAGACAAACCATTGATTGTAGCAATGGGAGGAGATGGTACTGTCAATGAAGTTGCCAGCGCTCTCAGGGGCAGTGATTTAGTTCTTGGATTGATTCCAACCGGTTCGGGAAATGATCTAGCAATGGCACACGGCCTGCATAGAAAGAAACTCGATTTGACGATAGAGACCCTGAAAAATGGAGTTGATCGTAGTGTTGGCGCTTTGCGTTTGGAAGGTGTACCTGCTCCATCTGTCAAGGGATATCCAGCACCTATGCCAAGAGAATGTGATGGACCGATAAAATCGGAGGGGAACGTCGTAAGGTGGGTATTCTTAGAATCAGATGCTGGAGTGACTTCGATGACCAGCAGGGCTAAACTAAGCAGAGGAAAATGGATTCGTGGTAGTCTGAAATATACCTATCTCGGATTGACTGAAGTCTTGCGATGGAAGAAGAAAATGGCTTGGGTAAAAGTGGACGATGAGGAACCCCTGAAAGGTGATATGTCAGTTCTTGCCTTTACAATGAGCGAAACTTTCGGTGGAGGATACCGAGTTTGTCCTGGTGCCAGTCCAACAAATCCACATGGGCACCTAATTCTGGGATTCAATTTATCGAAAATGAAGATGATTAGACTCATGGGGCCTCTGCGTAAAGGAACACATATCGGTCGCTTCGGAATTGAATATAAAGATGCAAAGAAAGTGGAAATTAGAACTCTTGGAGACGATGGAGAGCCTACAGATTCCTCGCATTCTCCACCATTATTTGTTCAATCTGATGGAGAACCATGTATACAAACTCCCGTAGTCCTAGAGTTCCATCCTAACCAATTAATTGTACGGGGAGCTAAATCCGTAGCTTGGAATTAGAACGAAAAGTCCGAGAAATCATCGTCATCCGCCATCGAAGGTCTTCGCTGGCGGGGAGGAGGGGATTCCTGTTGAGGTGGTTGGCTAGCTGCCCTTTGTTGGCGCTTAGGGGGGCCTCGAGAGCGTGCCTGTTCTTGGCTCCTAGGAGGTGTTCTTTCTCTCGGAGGAGGACTCTCGCGTGCTGGTGGTGAACTAGCAGCCCTTGTAGGTGGAGATGATTGCCGTTGTGCACCACCTCCTGGGGGGCCTCTGGAAGCGGGTTGTGCGCCCCCGATGATACTGTCAACTAAACCAGATGAAGGGATTTGCATATCTTCCAATTTTTCATCCATGTCAATTGCTTCGTCAGTAACGAGTACGCTACCTCCACCCATCTCCATGGTACTGCCGGAGATGCTTGGACCGGCGCCTAGAACATTATCTAGACTGAAGCCTTTGATATCCTCTTCCTTAGCCTTTGGAGCTGAAGAACCAACCGAGTCCTTCTTTCGCTTGGTCTTGGAGATTTCAAGACCATCCTCTCTAGCCTCCTTGATCTCCTTCTTGATTCCTTTCGCTTTGGACACCCTCTCCTTACCAAGCAACATTGATGCTGCTGCTGCTGCACTTCGGCGCTGCATCGCAGTTGACAGAATGAACATGCCGAATGCTCCTCCGCCTCCAATCGCCATCAAGGAAATCGTGTAAGCCCAACGTCCTAGAATTGGAACGTCTCCATTGACCCATTCATCATCGCTTTCTCCGTTCATCGAGATTATGGTATCTTCACCGATTTGCACTTTAGTAGCCAGCAATACTTCTCCTCCTGGCCCCTTGGTCAATCTACAAGCAATAGAGTCTGGAAGTTTACTAGTGGAAGCAAATGCATTACCTACCAAAGAATCATTGTCCTTGGTTAGGAAATATCCTTCGATTCGCACAGGTGTATGCCAATCCAATGCATTGAGACCGAACAAGATATTCTCTGAGGCCGGAATCAATCCAAGTGTTAGGTACGCGGTATCTTTGTCTAACTTCGGTTCTCCCAAAGTTCTCGGAGAAAGAGGGTTGGCCTTTTCTCCAGTTGCTGGGTCGCCGAAGTCCTTGACGTCAACTCGCTTGGCATTGGGGGCAGATTGCTCCAAAGCCGTTGAGAAATCCATTATCTCAACAATGATAACTGTAGTCACCGCCTTTAGCAAGTCGTCATCGTCACCGGATTCATCTGCACTTTGGATGTAATGGTGGTATTGTGATAGCCAGCCTTCAACGACAAATGGTTCCTTCTTCTGATCATCAAAACAAGATGTCTTATTGACGCTCATAGAATGTTGAGAACCGGTTAATCTTGAATTGATAGAAACTCTATCGTCGTCTACTGAAACTGTGATTTCTCCGGAACCTGTTCCCCATTTTGCAACATTTGATCCTACGCAACCGGAAAGTGGCATGATGAGCATGACCAAAGTGGCAAACAGTACCGCGTGCAGGCCCCGCATGTACCGTCGAGGCGCGGCCTGATTTGAAAAACAATCGATGGTAAGTGTTGAGCCTGAACTACCTGCGTATTGAAGAAAGAGCAGCGGCTCGCAGTTGTAACTGCGGAGATCGCATAGCCTGGTATTGCGCCGGATTTGAAATCCGGTGGTTCACGCCACGGGAGTTCAAATCTCTCTCTCCGCGCCATAATTAAGCCACTGAGGCGTAATATCAAGCAACTGAAATTCAACGATTATTCTATTCTCGAGCGTTGTAGAAACAACACTGCGCCAAGAATTGAAAGAATTGTGAATACTACTCCAATCGATGGCGTAGAATGGGAGTGGGAATCTTCTGAAGATTCTTTGAGCAATGTGTTAACATCGTCAACCAGATGTTGATCCGGCCAAGAATCACCGAGGAAGGCTATGCGCTTATCCAAATCTTCGTCCAAAATGAATGTGACAGTATTGTGGCCAACGGTATAATTCGTCAAATCAACAGTTTCTTCTTCATCATGACCATGTCCGCCCTCTGATAATGAATGAGTATGCATGTGGTCAGGGGAGCCATCTTCTGAATCGTCATCACCATGTTCATGGTCATTCACCATCTCAGGGTTTGGCAACAAGGAGAGATTAGAGGAATTGGCAGCCCACGCTATATGAGTATCTGGTCCAACTTCAACAAAACTGACGCCAATATCTGATTCATCCCACGAGGAATTACTCGAATTCCAAATGAGTAATGACCAATACCATGACCAATCTTCTGGAGAATCTGTGTCGTTAATTCCGGTGACACCGTGACCATATTGTTCATCATAGGTTGAATTCAATGAGATATTGTTTGATTCAAAAGACATCGTAGTAAGATTCCAGCCTTTAGCATCCGTTGGTAAATCTTCATTCATGACTGAGAATGTTTCAGTTGTGTTATCAGGATAAAGAACCGATACATGATTCATCTTCACATGTGATTCAATGAATGTTCGATTAACTTGCAAACCAAAATTTTCCCACACCTGTTCAAGGTCTTCTCTCTCTCCAGTCAAATGTGGCCAATCGACCTGATGTAACTCTGTATATGCAGACAATCTCTCTGTAGTATCATATTCTGGATCCAAAGATACTGAAACGAAATGGACTTCATCACCTATCTTGTCTCCGAGTTCATCGGCTACGTGCCTCAATTTGGAAGTAATTAGTGGACATGTATCAGGGCATCGAGTGAAAATGAATGAGACTACCACTAAATCGCCCTCAAGACTAGAGAGACTGAAATTCTGTCCAGTGTGGTCTTCCAAGGTGAAATCTCCAGCACTACCTGAAGTCAATGGTACCCCTTTGTAATCCTCTCCGTGCATATGCTCAGAGGGTGAATCTCCCATGCAACCAGCAAAGGCAGAAATGAGCATCATTGTTGAAATTGAAACTATTTTCATTCGCATTTAATCAACACAAGGTAATTTACTGGCCAAAGTATTGCGATATAACTCTTCACCCGAACATGTCACTTGACCCAAGGTGGCAAACACCAACTTGGCAAGTCATCAACTCCACCTGGGTTTGACAAACCGATTCCATAGAGCATCAACAATACGAAAATAAGAGGGAAGAAAGCGGTCTTAGTATAGATGAATGGGTCATCTTTCAGATGCATGAAGAAGAAGGCAATTCCGTATGCCTTTAGCACCCCCACACCGATGAGGATGGCCCAAGTCAACAACTTGGCATTTTCTAGAGTGGTTCCCAAAACATCTTCCCATTTCACGTAAACTGCAGCGACCTCGATAACTGTCAACACCATCAAAGCGACGAAATTCCAGAAATAAATGTCCTTGCCGGTCTTATCCATCAACCACTTTTCCATCCCAGTTGCAGCATGTTCTCCCATTCATCACACCTCCTAATACAAATAAAACGCAGGGAAGATGGCGACCCAAGCCAAATCCACAAAGTGCCAATAGAGACCGAAATATTCGATACTCTGCGAGTTTTCAGGTTGCCAGCCATCTCTATGTGCCTTGAAAGAGAAGAAGCACAAGATGATCAGGCCAACAAAAACGTGGAATCCGTGCGCCCCGGTGGAGACGTAGAAGATTGATGCTGCAAGACTAGACTTAACGGTGAAGTCGTAGTCATAGATTAGATGCTCCCACTCAATCAACTTCAGTATAAGGAACATTGTACCTAATGCCAAAGTTGCAAC
>CAZGIY010000002.1:0-52270 GCA_964526445.1 uncultured Candidatus Poseidoniales archaeon | reverse complement strand
AAGTTGTTCCGAACAGCGCGCCTTCGATCCGGCATCCACATGCGAACAAACTTGTTCTTGGATGGAATGAAGACCTTGGCCTTGGCCGACTTAAGTGCCAAAACAACAGTGTAAGAAGAAAGAATCAGCGCGAAGGTGTTGATAGCGCCTGGCAATAACGTCCAGAAACTGTCGATGATATATTCTGATGCGACGATTACATAGCCATCTGAACATGCAGGAAGAGTACTGCCGGTTTCTCCTAATGAATTGCATTCCTCGTTCCAGTGGGTTGACCAACCCATTCGCATCCTGAGATAAGAACTGAAGAATGTACCGAACACCATAGTTTCTGACATCAAGAATATCCAGAGACCTACTTTGCGTACATCCTGTCCTCCAAATGGCTTTCCAAGAGATTTCATCTCATGCTTACCATCATTTGGAAAATCTTCTCTCCACCAGTTGAATACTCCTAGGAATGTAATCAATAATCCTGCAGCGCATAGAATGTAGGATTCGACAAAACCGTATAGGAATATCATGATACCGACGCCCATGATAATCGGTGAGAAAGAACCGTGGTGCGCGTGATCATCGTGGTCTCCATGACCATGGTCATGATCATCTCCAGATCCTGCTTCAACTGAACTATTGACTAATCCTGCAATGATTCCCATTAGTCCATAGAACGCTATCAAAATGAACGCTACTCTACCGCCGGTCCAAAGAGCATGGGCATGTGTAGCCTTGTAGCCGATAAATGAAACCGCCAGTATTCCTGTTGCTAAGCCCATTAGTAGAAGGCCGATTCCAAAACTGCCCATCCATGGGCTCTCTTGGTGCGAGTTTTCACTCATTCTTTCGCCTCCTTCTTCTCACCAATCATCCATAAGCGTTTGACACCGCGTACAAACCAACCATCCTCGTGAGCCTCGGTATTTGCATCCCTCTGTATTGGAATCTCTGCAAATGAAGGAGTGGGAGGTGGTGAAGTGGTTGACCACTCCAAAGACCATCCTCCCCACGGATCTGGACCCGCGACTTGTCCACGCTTCTGGCTGTAAATCATATTCCAAACCATAATCAATTGCGACAATCCGAAAATTATGGCCCAGACGGTAATGGTAGAATTGAGATCTCCATATCCTGAATCTATGGTATAGGAATGAGTTCTGCGCGGCATTCCCATGATTCCAAGACGGTGCATGGGCCAAAAGGCTGCATTGTATGAAATGAAAGAGGTAAGGAAGTGCAACATTCCCAACTTCTCGTTCATTTTTCTGCCAGTCCACTTGGGGTACCAGTAATAGAAGGCAGAGAAGAGGCCGAATACAACCCCTCCAACGAAGACATAGTGGAAGTGAGCGACCACGAAATAGGTATCATGGAAGTGCATATCAAGGCCTGCAACAGGGAAGAACATACCCGAAATTCCACCGAGTGTGAATGTAATCAAGAATCCTAAAGCCCACAAAGTATGGGTCTTGAATACTAATGAGCCTCCCCATAAAGTAGCAAGCCAATTGAATACCTTGATTCCAGTGGGTATCGCAACTAACATGGTAGTTGCCATCATAATAAATCTCAATTGAGGGTCCATTCCACTAGTCAACATATGGTGTCCCCAAACTATGAAACCAACAATTCCAATTCCTGCCATTGCATATACCATCGATTTGTATCCAAATATAGATCTTCTAGCGCTGGTCGCTAGAACTTCAGACACGACACCGAAGGCTGGAACTATTACAACGTACACTTCAGGATGTCCGAAGAACCAGAACAAGTGTTGGAAGAGTATCGGATCTCCAATATTGGTTGCGAAGAAGACCGAACCGATGGTGCGGTCCAAGAATAGCATAACTACACCAATCACCAATGCTGGAAGAGAGAGGAATAGCATGAACATCGAAATCAGAATACTCCAAGAGAACAATGGCATCTTCATCCAACTGACTCCATGCCCACGCATAGTCAGGAATGTAGTAATGAAGTTGACACCGGAGAGAGTTGATGATGCTCCTAACATGATCATTCCAGCGATGAAGAATGTAGTTCCTGTATTGGCAGACATATCGCCGCCTCCAGTTGAACTGGAGTATGGTGGATACATGACCCAAGTAATGTCTCCACCCTGACCACTGAATATGCCTGCAAAGAGCAGAATTGCTGCAGGTGGCAATAGCCAGAATCCAAGAGCGTTTACTCTTGGGAAGGCAAGGTCTTGAGCACCAATCTGCAAGGGTACAATGTAGTTAGCAAATCCTGCAATCATCGGCATTGCAGCAAGGAAAACCATTGTAGTGCCGTGTAAGGTGAAGTAGGAATTATACTCCTGCTCAGTCAGGAAATCATTCATTGGTGTCGCCAATTGGATTCTAAACAATAGAGCCAATAATCCGCCGACTAGGAAGAACAGTAGACCAAAGTTCAGGTACAACAAACCTACACCCTTGTGATCTGTAGTTGTCATCCACCCCTTCAGCCACTCCCAGAAATTACCCATACTGAATCCTTCGGGATTACGGGAATAGAAGACGTAGAGTGTAGCGAGTGCCATCAAAGTCAGTACTAACAAAACTACGCTAAGGAATACGACCATTGCGCGCTTTGCATCGACCTCTTCCACAATCGGTCCAGCATTCAAACCTGCAACTTGGTATGTTGCACCATTATATCCATCTCCTGAATTTCCATTGGCTCCATTTGCATTGCCATTAACCGCATTGCCCCAGAATGTGAATTCAACCACTTTGGTATCATCAGCGGGTGATGTCCAAACTACTTCCCAAGTCCTTAGGTCATTACCTAATTCAGTATGAGTTAACCCTCCATCCATCACTTGAATCAATGTTTGATCAAAACCCGACAATATTCCGCCATCGATAATCAATCTGAAACCACCCATGTTGCTGTTCTCGGAAGCACCTGGGATATCTGAATTAGAAACTGAAAGCGTCAATGTGTATTCCGTACTAGCATTGAAAGAATCCGGCAGACCAGTAATGCTCACTTCAGTTCCTTTATCTTCGGTGTGACAAAAACAACCGCTATCGTCTACTGAACTACCGATTCCGCCGGGAGAGGCCTGAAACTGAGGGGCCAGTAATATCGAAACCCCAAAAATAGCTAGAATGAGAATTGCTTTTCTTCTCATCATGCATCACTCCTGCAACCATCATATACACTATCTGCAACTGGAATCACAGTGATTTTCATCGTCATGTATGCGTGCCTCATTCCACAATATTCAGCGCATATAACATCGAATGTTCCAGTCTCTTGAGGCGTGAAGTAGAGCATGGTGGTCACTCCAGGAACCACATCTTCCTTGACCCCCCATTCTGGTAGGAACAAAGCGTGTAATACTGCATCTGCTTCACCAACACGCTCGCTAATCATATTCATCTTGATGTCCTCACCACATGGAACGTAGACTTCGCCTGCGCTTGAGGATTGAGCAGGGTAGCGCTGGAAAGAATAGACCACGTCTCCATCGGCGTCGTTAATCTTCAAAATCATGGTTTCTTGAAGGTCGATAATCGTGTTTTGAGTATGTTCACCGCCGCTGATATTGAATTGGCCGCTGGCGGGGCCATTTGTCCAAATCGCTGTCAAATTGACATCATCCATAGTACCCGTAGACACCGATATTGAACCGTCGGAAACTGCAACTACCAACTGGTATGGTAGCCCATCAGCAGTCTCTTCAACAGTGATAGGTTCTGTGTATGTGAATGCCCAATTCCACTGGGTTGCAGTGACATCAACCACAAAGGCTTCTTCATCGGAGGGAGGATTGCCCCATGCATCATACAATGATTGCCAAGATAGAACGCACAACCAAGCAATCAAAATTGTGGGTAAAACAATCCAAGCGGTTTCCAGAGCCATGTTGTCCCTTTCCTTGGGGAATACTCCTGGTTCTAACTTCTCTAGTTTAGATTCATCAACCATACCTTGACGGAATCTCAATACTGCATAAATCATCCAAACAAAGACGATTACTCCTACAATTATCGACCATAACATGAAGTCCTCATACAAGCCGTGGAAGGCGGTGTACTCTGCTGGCATAGTACTCCCACTCATCGGCGGGGGAAAGCCACTCATGAACGTTTGCTAATCGCCTTCCTTAGGTGTGCCAAAGATAGAGGTGATTTGGGGGGTCGAAACTCACCATGGAAACTTGTATACCCAGACGATTAAATCGTTCAATATGCACTGTATTGCCAATAAAATCGAGCCCACTAGCATCAGGCCTGATCCACTCACTCCATCCTGATATGCGCCATATGCCAACAAGCCAAGCATAACATTGCCTACCGAGACGAGAATGAGGATTCCAATAACCAATGCCGGAGTCCAAGAATATTCATTTCCCACGTGGAAAATTGTCGATTCAATCCAAAGAGCAGACGGAATAAGAAAAAGAGCAAGAGCAAGGAATAATCGGTTCGTTCCATTTCCATCAGATTCCTCCCAAGGCCACCTTAAGGATTCAACTGTTGATTCATCAAATTGGAAGAAAACAACATACCAATACATCAGAAATCCGATAGCCGCAGCAAACATGAATGGAATGATGTAAGTGCGCCAAGACTCTGGTATTCCTCCCCAAAGGTCCGATGGTTTGTCAAGGCGTGAAACACCATATGCGTAGGAAATCAATACAAGAGGCCCAACGATGAAAGTGAATACCAATATGAACTGACGAGACAACTCCATGAAGCAAGGCAATGGCCACTTCGACATAAGGCAGTCGCAGACACTCGTTCAAATTGATAGAAACAAGAATAGAATAACTAGAAGGGAGGAGTCGATACATCCGCAATTCTTGCTGAGGTGGAGAGTGAGTCGATTAAATGTCCAAGAAACGATTTGGTTCTAGACGGGCGCGTAGCGGAAATGGAAATGCTACTCAAGAAAGGAGGGAAATGGCGGCAAAGGTCTTGGCTCAGGCGCGTATCCGAAATAGGCCAACAAATGAAGGTGGCTCTGAATGCCCGATTCTAGTAGAAGGGAAAAGAGACAAGAGTGCCTTGAGATCTCTTGGATTTGAAGGGCCCATCGAACTGGTCAATCGGGGGTGGCCTCTCGAACGTTTAGCCGGTTGGTTTTCTGAAAAATTAGAGCATAGAAATCCCATAGATGGAAAAGAAGCGATTATCCTGATGATGGATTGGGACCGCACAGGTGGGCGTTTGCAGAATGAATTGAAAAGACGTCTCAAAGCCTTCGACATCAGCATTGATGAATACACTAGAAAGGTGCTGATTAAGGCATTAAAGCCCGAAACAAGAGTAGTAGAAAGTTTGCATGGGATGGCTGATGAATTGCTACCATTGTTAGCAGAAATAGATCCTGATGGTAATATCAATTGACATCATTCAAATGGTGGAGTTACCGTTGATTCCTTGACGGTATTCATGACTACGTGAGTAAAGGAGCGAGTTATACCATCTATGGAAAATACTTCCTTGGTCAAATCGTTCAACTCTTGCCTATTTCTTATTCTAGCCATAACAATACTATCGAAATCTCCAGTGACATCGTAAACGGAAAAGACTCTGGGGTCTGAAGCGATTCTCTGTTGAACATCCATCATCTTACCTTTCTCAATCCTTAGTCCAACAATGACACACATCTCCCATCCAATAGCTTGAGGATCTAAATCAACACTCCAGCCACGAATTATTCCCTTTTCCTGTAAAGATTTCAGGCGTGCAGATGCCGTTCCTAGAGCTATACCTACTTCAGCGGCCAAAGTACGCAAGCTAGCCTTGGGCTCTTCGATCAATGCCAGTATCATCTTGCGATCAACCTCATCCAAGTCCATTTCCACTCCCCTGTAAACTGGCCGCAGCACTACGGCTAATGAACGTTCGCCACCAAAAATCAACAATTTTTGAACGGGTGTGGGAATAATCGCAAAGATTGGGCGCTCAAACAAGTGTTTCGTTCAATTTACCAGTGAGGGGATTGACAAATTAAGGTCCATTACCCAGTTACCAAAAGTCTCAACTTCCAAAGAGAATCTGATTACAATAATCTCCACCTGTTCTTCAGGATTGCCGCGAATCTGAATGTCAAATGTATGTACGCTTCCGGACCTAACTTGATCGATATCGGTTCTTCTCCGCATTTTCCAAGGATCATCTATGGTCACTTTTTCAATTCGCGCATCGTACTTGCCGCAGCGAACTTCAATCTTGGCAACCAAGTTGTGCTCTCCGTTCTCACCATCTTCCTCTCTGAGCAATTTACCAGTTATTCGGGGTAAAGCGTGTTCTCTCTGCCTTTCAGTGATAATGATGATAACGACGCAAATTAGTGAAAATGCTAGAAAACCAAGGCGGGGTAATGCCTGACTTGAAGAAGTTCCTTCCCACATGGTCGGCAAATGCATGTCTGTCATCGCAAGAACCTGATGAGGTAGACCCGAGGGGGGATCTCCGCCAGCAGCATCTCCTTCCGCGCTAATATGCCCTTCAAGGAATGCAACTATGCCCCAACGATCTGCATCATCTACATCGATATTGATGTTCGCTGCCGCGAGATGTTCGCTGCCAAATCCAGTCACGACATGTGTGGTGTTTTGCTCACGCTTGGAAAAGGCCTGAGTTGCAGTCCACTCTCTAACTACATGAGGAGGGCGTATTCCCTCATTCCAAATTTCGGGATGCCATTCAACCAATGCAATGTTCAAAACAACATCCTTGGAAAGATTGTACAGAGGCTTGAGGTCGCTTTCCACCTGAATCTCATCTACTATTTCGTCCCCGTTCGTATCGATTAATGTGACCTCCAAGGGAAGTTCCGCCGCCACCACGCCTCCGGCTCCTGGAGTCGTTCCATTCAGTGCTAAACCTGCATTTTGGGGATTAAAATTAGCCCCATCTTCAATTCCCGACAATGGTTGAAGATCAACCCTAATGGCGGGTACTTCGGCCCCTAAATTCTCAGCCCTCATACTAGAATCGAGATTTGCCATCGGATCATCAATACCGCGAGAAGGATGCCATGATAGCCATACCATTCCTTCGTCCTGATCCTGAGCCCATGAATTATCAGATTGGAATTTTGTGCAAATACTGTTGTCATGGTGGCAGAACCATTCTATCAATGGAGCTGTAGCGCCATCATCAGGTACTATGGCCTTAGATAGAACGTATTTTTCCTGATTTTCTTCTTCAGCAGAAACCATTGGGAACAACATGATTGCCAGGAATATGGCGATAGTGGGTCTAGTCAACATTCCACGCACCATCATCTCGGCCAGTCGAATCAAAGTGATGAATCCTCTGCCTTCATCCTCATCTGTTGCAACAAAATAATGCGTTCTGCATCATCGATCATCAAACTGAAATGTTGACCTGCCCATGCAGGGATGAGCAAATCGCATGGACTGGAAAGGAAAACAAACCCTTGTACTTCAGCAGTCAATTCAGAACTTACATTACCTTGTTCAAGTAACTCCAAAATCAATTCGTCTGAAACCAGATGGGTGTTCGTTCCAAGTTGCTCAAACAAAGGCTTGACTTCCGAACGTGGCCTTGATCCGTTCTTTGAAGGTTGAAATGCTGTAGCACCAGCATGGATAACATTCAGGGGTTTCCATCCACCACCAGATTGGATTGTTCTGCGTTTGATGGTACGCTTAGAATCCCATAGCCAATGCTTGACATCTGGAGTCGATAATGAGAATTTCTTGCCTCTTTTCCACCAAGAATAAGTTTCATCGATTCCCCAACGGTTCGCCAATTCGGATATTTCAGCCCCTTCGGCTGGAGATGGGAGGCGAGGGTCCATTTTGGGAGGGGGTATTTCCTCCATCTCCAATCTTGACTTTTTGGGTAACATGGCTTGAGCTGTGTCTTCAGTCCCAACGTGCTTCAATAACACAAGGAAAAATCCCCCAGTATCATTGTCTTCAGGAGCCAGTCTCAAGGAGTGCTTTAACCTCTTATCTTCCCAATTGTCTTTTTCATTTTTCCAATTGCAGATTCCATTTCTCAATCTAAGTCCTGGAAGGACCTGTTTTACATCGATTTCCTGTACCTCTATGAAATCTAATTCGGAGAGGATTTGAGAAACTACGCCTTCGTTCTCAACTGGATCAAATGAGCACGTAGAATAGACCAATCGTCCACCTGGCTTCAACAAAGAACATGCCCGTTTCAGAATATCCTCCTGCAATCTTCTCAACGACCGACCGGATTCTTCTTTCCAATTCTTCCAAACATGCCTATTCTTACGAACTGTGGCACTGCCTGTGCAAGGAGCATCTACCAAAATAGCGTCGAAACCTGGGTCTGGAATAGCGGGAAAATGTCTACCATCATGACGACATAGAACCGTATTGAATAGGCCAATGCGGGAACGGTTACTGACCAATGTATTCAGGCGAGAAGAAGAAACGTCGTTGGCAACCAAGACTCCTGAATCATTCATCCTCTCGCCAATCTGAGTTGTTTTTGAGCCGGGGGCCGCACACATATCCAGTACTTTTTCATTTGATTCGGGTTGTAAACAAAGAACAGGCAGCATCGATGCAGCTTCTTGCCGTGTGGTTCTTCCCGTTTCATGTAAGGCGATGTACAACTCACGAAATTGCTCGGGTATCGAGCCTCTTTTCCAAGGCATTTTGTATGCATCTGCAAACCAAGAATATGGAGTTCCTCCCATGGTTTCGAGTTGATTCTTAGTCCATTCGGTATCCTTGCGCAATGTGTTGATACGGAGGGTTTCGGGTAGATCTTCAATACAGTAGGATAGCCACTCCTCAACGGAATGGCCCAAACTCTCTGCTAATTTGAGTAGGGGACTTTCTTTCGCCACCTGAGCATCGAACACGACCCTTCGGTAAGGATACAGCAAATGAGTCTATGCAAACAGAATAGGCGGCTCATTGATGAATCGAGACTTTACCCAAGTGGCATGGCGGGCGGTCTGTTGTCACCTGAATGGCCCGCTTTCCTCTCTTTGATGGTGGCAGCATTCCTACCATTCTGGCCAATGATTCACATGCGTTTTGGCGATGCTCATCACCCGATCTGGGGTAAGATTGACCATTACTTACCTTGGTTTCCTGGCATTTTGGTAGGACTGGCATTAGTTTTCGACATCATTGCCCACCTCAGTCTTGATACTGACCATCAAAGAGTTGCAATGCGGCTGACTGAAGAATTCTCTCTCATCAGTAGATTAGCTGTTGCGATGACTGGTTGGACTACGTGGGCATTACTTGTCATGCTAGGGCTCGGACTGCACCTAGCAGTAACGACTTCTGTTCTAGATGAAGGAGGCGATATCGCAGGAGATAGTCACAGAATGCACGATGGAGTGCTCATTTGGTTCGGTGTATTTTGGTGTCTGATGATGTTCGCTTTGCTTCCGTCGGACCCTTTCCCTGATACAGGGAAAATTGTCATCCCTGCAGAAGTTCCTGCTCCACCTTCCATGTGGAACGTGTTAATCATGGCGCCAACATTGCTCTTGGGTGGGTGGTTGATTGGGTTTGGTATTCTACATTTAACCGACGTGACATGTCCCGCAAAGTGGCCAGATACCATCTCAAGACCTCACCCTGGAACTGGATGGTTTGTAGCTATGCCAATCTCTGCCATTCTCTTAGGATTAACCATGGATGATTTGAATACCGTCTCCGACGGCATGGCTCTCAGTGATTTAGTACTAGATTCGGCACACGGGAGAAGAACTGCATTCATGTTGGCTTTTTGCAGCACACTGATTCTCAGTAGTTGTTCTTTACACGCCGCTGCGGTTAGTGCTCATCGCACAAGAATAGGTAGCGATCGATGGAAAGGTCTGGCTGCTACAATCGGGCACACATTGTTCCTATTGTTGGTTGGAGGGTGGTGCTTGTTGGCCGGCCTTCCGGGTGTAGATGCAGCATGGGGTGCAACTGCATTGTTGGCTAGATTGGCAATGCCACTGATTCTCATAGGAGCAGTTGGGATGTTGTTGCCATTGGTAGGTTTTGACGATAGACCGCGCGCCGAACTATGGGGGTGGACTGTGATGTTGATGGTTGGAACGCCTGCGCTGGCCCTGTGGGAGCCGCGCTCAGCATTGCTGGCATTGACCCTGCTACCCGCTCTTTCTTTTGCTGCAATAATCCCTCCAATGCTTGAGAATGATGTGCGGCTTTCCAAAAAAAGGAAGAAAAATTGGCTGATTACAATTCTAGTGACTGATGTGACTTTGATTCTGTTGTTATTCTTATTCGCTTTCGATATTATCGGCTTGATTGCAGTACTTCCTGTCTTGTTCATTAGCACACTAATCCCTGGAATTCTGGTTCACGCGTGGCCAGAACACATAGATTAACGGAATCTGTGAATTGGTTGCTTAATTGCCATGACGTTTCCTATCATTCCCTAACTATTATCAATGCAAAGAATGGCCTGAGAGTTGGGGATCAAGGTTCCCAGGATGGGGAAATGATGGGGAGAGCCTTTCGCGAAGGAATTGAAAAAGACAGAAAAATACCGTTTAGTCATGGAATGAAACGGATGTTGAACATCGGAGGACGTGCCAATAGAAGTCGTCTAGAAGAAGGACAAAGAATGCGGGTGCCAGCAATGATCACTGTTGAAGATGAAGAATGGGTTTGGGAGCAAGTCAGTGCAGAAGTATTGGCTTCATTATCGCACAGATTGATGATTCAAGGGGAGGATGGACGGCCTCAACCACTTGGTTGCACAGCAGACTTCGATACCGCTATGGCGTTAGCGAAAGAAATGGCCTCCGATGGGCAAGTTGTACTGATTGAGCCTAATCTGTGATTTCAGAAAATTCCAAAGAACCAACTCAGAACACCGTGGTTGGCGAGATAGATTACTGTCGACAGTATGATACAGGCTGCGTACACCTGTCCCTTGGTGAAATGCCAAGCATCTTCCGATTCCTCATCGAAGTATCTGATAAGGCCTGCAGCCTGTTGGATTCCGCTGCCATCCTTCTTGCTCTTCTTGACCGCCATGGTAGACCAGCGTGCCGGCGAAATGCCATCCCTATTTCAACGCGACGGGGAATGATGACTCATTCATCTTCACTGATTGAAAGGTCTACAAAGGGGATTTCTTCTTCTTTTTCGGCCTTATACAGCAATAAATCATCCGCCGTCGCACCTGTTTCTACCGGCATTTCTTCGTTTTGTTGAACTTGTATTGAGGTGTCGTCTTCGGGCATACTCGGTGCGGCTGCAAGTACATCGCCCAGATTCGCTTCTTCACTTCTCGCATCATAGGCTAATTCTTCCTCCTCCTGAAACATTTCATTCCTAGATTGGTTAGAGGGGTCTGCTTCAATCAGGGCGATATCAATACGAGCCAATGCTCTTTCCACCGCTGCAGCGTTGTCTTCATGCAAAGCCTTGTTTGAAACATCAATATCTCTGAGTGCTCTTTCAATAGCTGATTTACCTGCTCTCCTATCATATCCAGGGTATTCTTCTTCGTCTGAAGTGGTCAATTTCTTCTCCATCTCATTGATTCGTTGTTCCCGTTTCTCCATCTCAACCTTCAACCCTGTTCTGCAATGATTCATGTGTAGATTCCAATGTTTTGAATGCTGTTCAGCATTCATTCCAGTGACTTTGACCCAACGTCCTCTACGTACAGGCTCCCATGGAGGTCTGCCCATTGCTGATGCAAGATCAAGAACCATCCTACATCTTCTATCGATTGGACCAGAAAGCATGATTTTGTTGTAAAAAGAAGAGGCAAACAAGCCAAATCCCCAATAAGGTCTACTCTCAACCTCGACACGTACCTCTTCATCGCCAAATTCAATCTTCCATCTCTGCTCATCAAATCCTGGTAACTCGACAATTGCTGGAGGAGCATGTGCACCAAATACTCGCATCAACATCGTCATGATATCTCCGAGAATGATACTTGAGCCTGCTTTAGGATGTCTAGATGGACGTAGTATCCCTGCGTCTCCATCGTCCTCTATTCCAAATTCGTCTTTCGCCTTACGTACCTGCGCCCATAACACAGTATTTCTCGCGTCGAGGCTGAGAATGGATTCTAAATCCTCTTTAGACACAAAATGAGGAAGAAGATTGCACACATCATCATTGTGTTAGAATTTGATTCGTTAGGTCATATTGAAATCCTAAACCCCCAACGGGGGCTCAGGTGGAATGGTGGCCAAGAAGAAGGCATCCTCAAACAAGAGCGGCAGTAAATCAAGATCGGCTGCGGCAAAAAAAGCTGCTGAAACGCGAAAACGCAATGCTGCGGCGAAGAAGAAAGCGGAGGCTGACGCTGCAGCAAAAAGATCCGCTACAGCAAAGAAGGCTGCGGCTACTAGAAAGCGAAATGCGGCGGCGAAGAAGAAGGCTGAAGCTGAAGCGGCCGCAAAGAAAGCTGCGGCGGCGAAAAAACGGGCCTCTGCTGCAGCAAAGAGAAAGACTGCTGCAAAGAAAGCAGCGGCAACAAAGAGGGCTAAGGCAATTGCCACAACCACACCCGCAATTCCAAAAGAAAGCAAAGCCAAAACTGGTGCGAAGAAGGGTAAAAGCAAATCAGCAAAGAAACAAAGCAAGGCGAAAGCGAGTACAACAAAGGCAAAATCCGGTGCTAAGAAATCCCCGAGTAAAGCAGCGAAAAAGAAAAACCCCGCTGCAAGAAAGAAACCAAAACCCAAAGCAAAAGATGATGACAAGAAAAGTCGTACTATCAGCGTCCCAAAGAAAGTTTCAGACATGCCTTGGTTCAAGAAAAAGTAAATTTTCACGCGAATCTTTCATGGACCGACGATGCCCAATACCGGGCGATGCCTAGGAGGAAGTACGGCCGTCTAAGGAAGGCCGTTGAAATACCTCCAAGGGGTAATTGCTCTCGATGTAGAAGTGGAAAATACTGTCCTATCGAAGGACACGAAGGAAATCAAGTGGCTGCTTCACGCGATTGGAATGGGCCTGAAAAGTCAGTCAAGAGAGTTCGTAAGAGTGATTGATTCTCTTCCACTTGGTTGCTCCTGTTCTTCTAATGCATCTCGGAGGATTTGCGCTCGTTTGTAGACCTCCCTCAGAGTCTGATCACCAATCTCAAGATATACCCGAGTTGTAGAAATGTTGGCATGACCCAATAGGCGTTGAATCGAAACTAGGTCAGCACCCCTCTCCAATAGACCAGTAGCGAAGTTATGACGCAGTACGTGAGGGGTCAAGCGACCTCTGGGTAATCCTGCGGACTTACCGATGTCGTTCATCAATTTCTGAACAGAACGCGGGGTTAAACGCCCCCCTCTGTTGTTAATCAGCAAGGCGCTATCTTCGTGGATGTTACGGGAAATACGACTCGGGTTCCATAATTCCAGTGCCCTAGTAGTCTGTTCAGTGAATAGCACCATTCTATCTTTGTTCCCTTTACCACCAACTACCCTTGCGCTATTATCCTCTATATCGAGATCATATTCATCCATATTGCAAAGTTCACTAACCCTTATTCCAGTATCCAACAATATCGTGATAATTACATTGGCAACTGGGTTCTCGCAATTTGCAGCGGCACGTCGCACACTCTCTAACTCACTGCGATTCAATGTTCTCGGTAACCTTCGACCACGATGAGGTCTGCTGATATGCTCCGGCATACTATGTCCGAGCCAACGCAATATATGGCCTGCAGCAGCTAATCTAGCGTGTACAGTAGATGGTTTGAGGTGACTCAATGACTGCTGCCAAACATCCAGCCGTCCAGAATGAGGAGCGATATGGACATGCAATTGTTCAACAGAAATCGACTCAGCCTCATCGCGAATCATGATATCTTCCCCAGGTAATCGAGTCTCGATTAACGATCTGACGCCAATGAGGTAGGATTTACGCGTATTCTCACTCTTTCCCTCGACCTGCAATTGTTGTCTCCAACACCCCAACCACGCTAGATTAGCTAACCTTGCAAGACGTTGGGGGAGGTTAGGTGAAGGGGCTGTAGGTGACAAACCATTGTCCTTCTGAGAATCAAGAAAAGTTTGGCGCTTGGCCAAGTCCTTGTGTCCCTCATCGCGTATGCTAACGCCTCCTTGACCGCCGTAGCGGAGTGCATCCCTACCCCCGGGGGGGCAATGGCCACTAGGGGTGTGACATCATGAAGCCTTCGACAAAACATCGCCATATCGACTGAACTTCGGTTCCTTTGGTCTGACTCAGACAGAAGAATCGCTAGTTCCTTGAGAGGCGCCGGAGAATCCGACACCGATTCCACGAGTGACCGACTTCAAAGCCGCCCGCAAAGCCTTGGTAGGCCCGTAGAAGATAATGACATCATCATATCGAAGTTGAGTCTGCGGATCGGGGTTCCAGTGGAGTTTCTTATCCCTAGATAATGCAAACACCGGTATGGAATCTTTCATGCTTGTAGGGAATATCTCTTCAATCATCCTACCTATCAATGATATGTGGTTTCTCAAGTGTAATGATAATGCTCCTTGACCGGGTTGAGTCCTCATCAATTGCGCCATGTCGATATCCGTAAAATCGTGGTCATCAATGATGAAATCGATGATATGTGCTGCAACATTGATGCCGCTTGCCTTCTCTATCCCTTCCAAGCCAGGGGATGAATTCACCTCTAAAACCAATGGGCCGTCAGTGCCCTCCAGAAGATCTACCCCCGCTACTTTCAAACCCAGAACTCTTGCTGCACGCTTGGCCACTTCTTCATATTCAAGTGGAATTTCGATGGGTTCAACAGTTCCATTGAGGTGAAAATTGGAACGGAACTCTCTACCGCGACTTCGTCGACGCATGCTGGCAACAACCTTGTCTCCTACAACTAAGGCCCTGACATCTACACCATGACTTTCAGCAATGTATTCCTGAATAAGTACCGCTTTACCTGTCAACAACAACGCTTCAACAAGATGTCGTGTTTCTCTCAAAGTGTGTCTAAGAAAGACGCCGTTACCTTGTGTACCTTGTGTGACCTTGACGACAACCGGTAAACCCCCCACGTCATCGATAGCATTCTCAACATCCCTGAGGTCCCTGACGTATGCTGTTCGTGGAATTTCTATCTTGTTCTTGGCCAATATTTGGCTAGCACGCAATTTATCTCTACTTTGGATGATTCCAGAACTAGAATTAGCCGTATAGATACCTAACTGTTCGAACTGACGCATCAAAGCAACTCCATGATCAGTAATCGAATGGCCTATTCGGGGTAGAACAGCATCGTGAGAAAAATGACGGCCTTTGTGTAGAATCTGGACACTATCTTCGGCAATCATCAAAGAAAATTGCAATGGATCCAAGACTTCCACGTCGCAATTCCTTTTCCTTGCCTCCTCAACAAGGCGGCGGGTGCTATACAAGCGCGGACCGCGCGAAAGAATTGCTAACCTCATGGTTAATTCCCGCGACCCCCTCCCATTTCAATTCAGTACCCAATAAATCCCAATAATAGCAAGATTAGGGAATCGCGCCTTTGAAGGCGAAGGCGGTACTCCGCAGGCTAATGCCACCAGCATGGGGTCCAACCGATGAACTTGGAGAAGCAGGCGGGCCACCCCCTGCTGCAAGGCCCGAAATGGCAGGACCGGCGGGGCCTCCTCCGGGCGCTGAAGCCATGAATCAAGCAGATAGAGTAGCAAAAGACGAATTGAGCAACGAAGAATTGCGCACTGAGGTGAAAAAAGCAAGATGGAATGTCTTCATGTACCTTGGAATTGCGGCCATAATGTTCTCTTTTGCACTAATTCCACTACCCGTTCCAGCACCTTGGGATGATGAAACCGAGTTGACCGACGATGTATCGGGAGGGGAATTGCAACGCGAATTACCATACTTGTTTGGAATGCCAATCGATGGTAAAGACAGTACCGATATCAGACTGGTGCTTGAAGTGATTCCAAAAGACGGCGGAAATTTCTCTGTACATGTAATTGAAGCGCATTGTGGAACAGATGAGATAAATGTGGAAATGTTGGAATTTGGGGCCGCAGTTGCAAAAAACGAATCTTACTCAGATAACCACGTTTTAATCGAAGGTTCTAAACCTGGAGAAACTTATGAATTAGAATTCAGATTGGACCCTGGTGGATACTGTCTTCTGGTCGAATACGAAGATTTTGGCCATGAACTTGGTTCGCTTAAAGTGACAGCGTCAGTATATGGCCTAAGAGAAATCGGAGGTGGCTTAGGCGGCCTCTCGCTATTGTGGGCAATATTCGCATTCATCGGGGCGCAGCGAAAAGGCAAGATCCTGAAAGAGAGAACCTCTGTTCGAAGAGGTTCAATGAATATCGAAGATTCGGTAATGCATGATACGAATCAAGCGGTAATCAGTGCCGGGCCTGCTGGCCCACCTCCTGCATCTGCTCCTGGCCCTCAAACACCACCTCCTGCATCTGCTCCTGGACCCGCGGCTGCCCCTGCTCAGGCTGCAAGCCCCTATGCTGCTGCGCCCATACCTACAGCACCTGCAGCAGCATTGAATTACATTGAATCTGGAGATGGATATCACTACATCCTCAAAGCAGACAACACATTCGACCCACAACCTTACATCAAGAATGTAGATGGAACCTATACGCCATTCAACGGTTGAGCCCGTGTTATGTTGAAGGGTATGCAACACCCTTGATTCATGCTCTTCTCAAGCGAGCCTTCAAAGGGTCCAAGTGGCGGCTGATTATCAAGGTCATAACATGGCGTCGGACTCTGCATTGACCGTTGTTGCCCTCAGAGCCCTTTGTAAGGACAAGGAATTAGCCTCATCTGGGAAGAAGGCGGAACTGGTAGAACGCTTGCTCAAATATGGAGCCAGCAGAGAAGAAGTAGGCCTTGAACCACTAGAAGAGGAAATCGACATCATTGTCGATGAGGAGGGTGAATTGATTCTCGATGAAAATGAGAATATTTCTACAGATAGTGATGGTGCATCCAAAGGCAGTATAGATGAGCCCGAAGAAGACGATGTTTTAGAGGCAGAGGTATTTGTGGCTGAAGTTATCGATGATGAAATCATCGAAGCAGACGTCATCGAAGCGGATGTTGTCAAAGATGATGAAATCGAAAACAGCAAAGTAGAAACTGCATATGCGAGTATATTTGAATCCTCATCTCTGGACATGAAAAAGGGCGCTACCTTGGCTGTAACCTTGATTCTCTTAGCCGCTGGAGCATGGTGGTGGTTCAGTCTAGATGCCGAACCATTCACTCCTGACCCTTTACGGCATGGGGACAGAATGGGATTCGCCGTTACTGGTGGGCAATTAGTCGCAACAGATGATTATGCTTCACAAATCTTCCAATGGTTCGGTTCTGATGATGAAATATGCGGCTTAAACGTGCAATTTTCGGGAAGTGGTAGTGTTTCAATTACAGAAGGTGACAGGTCAGATATATCTGGTGAAATGAATGATGATCGTCTTGGTTCAGTCAAGCAGATTGGCGGTAATGGATTCTCTTGGTTAACAATGGAACGCAACCTGAATTACGATTTTGACGATGTTGATATCGCCCAAAGTGAAGTCTCCAGCACACTAGGGTGTATCGAAATGCCTTCTGTCAGCGCTAGAATGGGAATAGATTGGAATGAATGGATTGAATTGAGTAGTAAGAACAGCATTCGTTCTGAATTCGGCTATGAACTAGTGCATCCTGATGGGCAATTACAAGGAGACATTACCACATTTGGACTGAATGGATTCTTGGGTTCTCTAGATTCGATTGGGTTGGGAGCATCGATGATTTTCTCACCTCTACAATTGCATGAAGTACTTGGCAACACCATGATTAATGAAGAAGCGGCTGGAAATGTTTCAGGTTGGTCTTGGCAAGTCACGGGAAGTGAAGATGTTGGGGAAGAAGTTGCTTGGAAGATTCTATTCAGAAACAAAGACATTGAAGACAAATGTCTAGGGCACGCGACTATACACATCTTGGCGGTTCCATCCTCTCCATGGGCAATTAGACAATCTATCGACCTATTGATTAGCGGTGATGATTCCAGTGATTGTGGAACTTGGGAAGGAATCTTAGGAGGTTACGCGATGCCCGATGGTAGACTGGAAATGAAGATGACAATTGAAAGAACGGGTCTTTCAAGGGGTGAAAATCTAGTTGATTTGGGTTATTCTTACGATTCCAAGCCTGACATTTCCAATCTCAGACCCCCTTCATCTGAAATGGCAGATTGGGGCTCTGCCGAAAAGCATGCTCCCGATTTATCCAGTATTCGCAACCAACCCTTGGAAATTGCCATATCTTGCATAGGAAACACTTCAGGTGGTGGAAATGAAGCAGAAGTCAACCTGCAAGACCATGATGCGTACATATGGAGGGCAAGAGATGATCGATCCTCGCAAGACAAGACCCGATGGAACATGAGTTGGTTGGCCGACGACGATGCAAGTGGATGGTTGATGGTCGATGTCGCCGGCCAGGGAGGTAGCGAGGAAAATTGTACTTACATCGACTCTGGCTTATTGGATGAAGCACCCGAACACAATCGCAAAGCCATTCCGGAAACTGTTTCCCTGCGTTGGATGGAAGAGTCGCGTTGGCTAGAAGAAGGTAAGTTCCCACAACTGAGCGGAACTAATGGGCTTGCTGCATCTTCAGGAAAATGGCATGATAATTTGAAAATCGGAATCTTGGTTGTAACAGCAGGAGTGAATTTGCCGGACGCATTTGTCTTCTTGCCATTGAGTGAGGCAGGTAAAGTCACCGTAGATGGAGTTAGAACCTGGGATGAAGGGGATTGGTCCCATACATTCTCATTCCTTGCTGATGCCAGTGATGGGAAGATGATTGGATGGGCGCATACAAGATCGAGTGATTGAGGGTTCATATGGCAAGAAAACTGGGTCGGGGATTAGACGATTTACTTGATGACAATGATGTGGACCTACCCTTCCTTTCTGCATATGGTGAGGCGGCTAGCGAGCATCTAGAAGGTGGACATGGAAACGAATCTTCAGAAGAATTGTATGCTACAATGATTAGACATGCAGGAGAACTGCCAGATGAGATAAATCTAGAATGTGTTGAAGACGGGGTGCATCTCAAAATGGAGTCTAATCAAGTACTTCCCTTGGTACCTTCAGACCTTACAATGCCTGGTTTCGAAAAAGGAGAGTTATCCGAGGATAGGAAGAGGGTAGAGGTCCTAATCACTGCTTGGGGAATAGAAGTTCGACGATTGATCGATAGATTGTGCGAGCATGCATCGCTATGAACTTCGGCGGAGCAATGCGGCTAGTCCCAATACTCCTACAACTGAAAGGAAGCTGATTGAAGGGATGGATGATTCTTCTTCGACCTTATCTGATTTATCCACTGGGGGGCCATCAGGACAGTCCTTGCCCCCCCATTGATCTGTATCAATATCATACCAACAAGAACTCCATGCTTTGGCATATCCCTTAGAAGGGAACTCATCGGATTCCCCATCATCATAATCTACGGATACCTTCCAATTCACATATGAATGATCATCAATTGTCACCCAAGAAGAATTCCAAAAAGTTCTATTTTCACTGGCTTCAATATCTTCCCACTCAGGTGAATCACACACACCTTCATTGGTGCACATCTGACGCAGAATCCTAATGCTGGTGTTGTTGTTTGCCGCGTTAGAATCGATCTCCACGCTTATCGACCAATCCGATTGATCTGCGGCCTCTACAGTGTGATTGATTGCAACTATCGGCGATTCGGAGATATCAGGTTCAACATCTTCACCGCCTGCAGCAGCAACAGTTTGCACTGAACATAGAATCATGATGAGTGAGGCTATGAATAGCGAAGACCTCTGCATGAGGTGGCCAATAACCGTAAGGTTTTGAATCGCTCGCTCAAAAGGTTCAACAATATTGTTCAAAACTCCATTTCCCACAATTCGTCGCCTATCCAATGCAGGGTCTTGACCGCCTTGCCACTACTTTCTTGAACCATCTGATTCGCATCCATGCAAGCCCAACCGAGCGCCAAGGGCCGTTTATGTTCCTGATCTCTTATCCAAACTAAATCTCCTGTAATTATCTCTTCATGTGCAGCATGTATGCCAGCCGCCATACAATCAGCTCCATTCATCAAAAATGGAATTGCCCCTCTATCTACCTCCAACCACGATTTGTCTGGGGCGTGGGCCAATAGTCCTCTCAATGTCAGTGCAGCGACAACCTCTTCCTCTTCATTCTCAATCTCAACAGCATGCGGTTCACGATTTACAATCATCAATCTCCAACTACCGTATTCAGCAACTTCGAGAAAGGCCCCCTCAAGATTCAAATCGATGCCAAAACGATCCTCGAGTTTAGATAACAGAGGGGCAACTTGTTTGCGACGAACTGGGCGTCTTTTCCTAACACTCCAATCCTTGGCCATGGTCCATCCTGTGGTAAGCGGTTGAAGAGGATGTCCATCCTATTACACATGGGATGTCTCAAAACCACAGCCCTCCTGCAAGGGGCATGGATATCCATCAATTCCACGAAGACCGCCAAAGGAGAATGGACCTATTGATGAATGAAGAACACCTAGGAATTAAGAGATTCCTTGCTTTGGATAGTGCAGCCTATCGCGATGATGCATTGGATGCCAAGACCAAAGAATTGCTAGGCCTAGTTGCATCAACAGTTCTACGCTGCCAAGAATGCATAACCTATCACGCAAAGAACTGCATTGAACAGGGATGGAACAAGGATGAACTCCTCGATGCTTTGAATGTCGCAATGGTGGTTGGGGGTTCAATCACAATTCCCCATATTCGCGAAGTTTGGGAAACAATAACCGAACTTGATTCGGGGGATAATTGAGATGACATCGATATGGTGCGCAATAAGAACATACTCTGCCCATGCAAAGGAGATGGGAGTTGAAGTTCCCGCAGAGCCAGAATATTTCCTCAAACCATCTGCCGCATTGGTATCCTCGCCTGTCAATGAAATCAAAACTATCTCTCTACCCGATAATCGAAGTATTCAACATGAGTTGGAATTAGTACTCAAACTGGGCGACTTCTCAGAAGGAAAATTCTCAATTGAGGCCGTGTGTATTGGACTCGACCTTACCAATCGGGTGATTCAGAGTGAACTCAAGAAAGAAGGTTTACCGTGGGCTCGTTGTAAGTCCTTCAAAGACTCTGCAGTTATCGGCGAATGGCATGATGTGTCTTCAAGAAAATTCTCTGAAATCGAATCGAGTTGGTCTATTGACTTGCTCGTAAACTCAGAAAAAAGAATGGCTGCGAATATCTCTGACATGGTCAGATCTCCTTCTACTCTATTGGCTTCATTAAATGAGTGGGCGCCTCTAGAAAAAGGCGATATTATCTTCACAGGAACCCCTGAAGGTGTAGATTGGTTACGAGATGGGGACGTTGTCGAAGCAAGATTGAATGATGGGGCTGGAATTGTAAAAAGTCGATTAATTGCTCACTTCTCACCACCCTCAGACTTGAAATAGGGATGCTGAGTCGGCGCTTCCCTGAGGATTTACCATGGCACAATGGCACGGCGTCTCGCGAAGGAAGGCAACAGGTGGCCGCAGAGTCAAGGCTCGCGGTAAGCGCAGCACCGAAATCAGCAGCGAGAAGCAACTTGCTTTGGTAGGTGAGGCTAAGAGGAAGATTTACCGCAAGACTGGTGGAAATACACTTGTAAGAGTTCTAATGGATAATGAGGTCAGTGTATCTAATCCCAAGACTGGAAAAACAGAAAGAGTCGCAATCAAGACTGTTGTTGAGAGCCCCGCTAATCCAAACTACGTCAGAAGAAACGTGTTGACCAAGGGGGCCGTCATATTGACCGAGAAGGGGCATGTTCGAATCACGAGCCGTCCTGGTCATGATGGCGTCATCAATGGCGTTCTATTGGACGAGTGAGTCTGCAAGCGTGCCCTTAAGATGGGCTGTTGATACCGGGGTTTGAGCGAGATGCCCCATAATCCCGATCGTATCGTGCTATGGCCCGGTTATTTCAATTCGCGAAATTCGCGAAGAAATGGGCGTAGAGTCGGAAACGATTGTTCTGTGAACAAACCGGACCTTGAGGGATTGGCATGGGCGGCCCGTCAAGCTGGAGTCAAGAAGATGAAGCGCGAAGAAGGGATTTGTCACCCCAGCAGACCTTGGGCCAAAGAAGGTAGGTTGTGGATTTCCAAATCTGCTGCCAAAGATGATCTTGGAACCTCAAAGAAAGAAGAGATCTTGCAGATTATCGGAAATAGATGGCGCGAAATCAATATCCAAAGGCAAAACGAGGCTGATGAAGAAAACAAGCGCGGCCCAAAAACCGGTGACCGACGAGCAAGGGCGCAAAGAAAGACCAGTGGGGCTGCAAGACAAGCTGCTGCTAAAGCGCAAAGAAATAAAAAACAACGTGGTAGAAAGAAGTGGAAGAAGTGAAATTCACCTATATCTAATCATAACAAGTTTGAATGATAATGGTACACTGCAACCTTGAGGGAGTTGAGTGAAGATGGAGCCTGGGTCCGAAAGTTCTGATTCAGAAGGTGGTAGAAAGCGCTTCGTATCAGCCTCAGATGTTGAAAGACACACCTATTGTCCACTTTCATGGGAGTTAGCTCGCAAAGGTGTCATCGCCAGTGGCGAAAATGTCTCAGAAGGTATCAACAAACATGCAGAGATAGATATACAGATGCGAGAATACCAAGAAGCCCGTTCCGCTCTCAAGCGTCAAATCACCATTTGGACATGGTGGTTCGGTATCATCATTGCATATTCGGTTGATGCAGTTGCATTCTTCGCCTTGACAGATACATTTCCACCTAATGACCTAGCGAGATATCTAGTCTTATTGTCTGTAGTTTGGTTGTCCCTTGCAATCACTTTGATCGTCTTACCATGGAGAGAATGGATTGGGTGGAAGACCTCCATGCAGACCTTGGAGATGGATCTGAAGCAATGGGTAGATGAGCATTCAATAGCTAGTGTCATCGAGAGTCCTGACTTCTCTGGAGGGTGGACCAAAGGTGGAAGAGTAGAGGCTTCTTTACTTCTGGGAGCAATAGTTCTGACATTGCACGGTGCCGCTCTTTGGGGAGCATCAAATCGAGAACAAGCGGGGTTCATTCTACTTGTAGTCGCGATGTTGTGGACCCTGTTCTCTTCTTGGAGATTGCAACAAGCTTTGGTGGCAGATAATATCCTAACAAACTATGCTACCTCCACCGGACTTAGTGGACAGAACGATGTCGTATATTCGGATGATAATGAAAGTGCAGGACTTCTGAAGGATGAAGAAATCGGATTGAGTGGCAGGCCCGATCAAATCGTCGTCATCGATGGAGAGTTTATCCCATTGGAACAAAAGACTGGAAGGGTTCCTAAATCTCCTTTTCTCTCCCACAAGATGCAGTTACTGGCCTATCTCCGCTTAATCGACATGAATACCGCTAACGAACCTCCTTACGGAATATTGCGATATGGTGAAGAGACTCTTTTCCAAGTAGACTGGAATGAAGAAGGAAAGAATGAACTGCTCAGGGCAGTGAATGAAATTCAAAGATTGATGCGAGAAGGAGGGGCGGCGCGAAATCATAAGAGGCCGGGTAAATGCCAGAATTGCTCTCGCAGGCACGCATGCACTGATTCACTAGTTTGAATGACCGCATTGTGCAATTTTCACTCGCAATTGTCATAGGTGTGACCATCTACGTCCCAGCATGAAGGAGTATTGTATCAAATTACCAGATAAACCGGGGCAAATGGCAGATCTCTGTGAAGCGCTATCCTCGAAGGGAATCAACCTACTAACCGCCACAGCATTAACTGCTACAGGAGCAGTTGTAGCATTGGTGACTGATGATGAAGAAGGAACAACCGATGTACTAGATAATTTGGGACACGAATATCATGTTAGTGAAGTGCTTCTGGTCACAATGCCTCACCAACCAGGTTCTTTGGCAGCCCTCTCAAGAACAATGAGTAATGCTGGTATCAACATCAATTCAATCTACATCATGAGTAAAGATGAAGACAAGGCCGTAATTGCTTTCACAGCCGACAATGTTGAAGCCGCAAGAGAAATGATTTGAATCAAACCATATTGATTGGCAGATTCAATTCAACCTTATGCAACCATGAAAAGGGGTCTTGTGCCAATTCTGTCTGAACTCCAGTTAGTGCATTGTAGAGTTCTCGAGTAACCGGGGCCACATCTCCATCCATGTAGACCTTCTTTTGATCGCCATGAGTGATCGAACCTATCGGCGAGATTACCGCTGCTGTACCGCAACAAAATGCCTCGTCTGCTTGCATGGCAAATTCTGCGCTGACTTTGGTTTCAGTCACTTCGTAACCTCTATGTCGGGCTAATTGAATTATCGAATCGCGCGTGATTCCTGGAAGAATGGTGCCTGTCAGCTCTGGCGTGTAAATATGGTCGTCCTTGACACAAAAGAAATTCGCTGCACCCACTTCTTCGATGTTGTTGTGTTCAACAGCATCAAGATAGATGACTTCGGCATATCCTTGCTTTTTGGCATTCTTGGATGGCATCATACCCGGTGCGTAATTTCCAATCGCTTTGACTCCGCCTGAACCGCCGGGGGCTGCTCTGTGGTGTTCATCGGAAATCAACAGTTCAATACTGGTTAAGCCCCCTTTGAAATACGGACCGACTGGAGTGACAAATACACAAAATGTGTAGGACGGAGCGGGCGCTACTCCCATGATTGGCCCTGTACCCCAAAGTACAGGTCTGACATACAACGCCCCACGGCCGGATGGTGGGATGAAACGTGAATTTGCTGCAACCACCTGTTCAACAGCATCGATGAACATGGACTCTGGTACTGGCGGCATTCCTAGTCTTGCTGCACCTTTTTGGAAACGGCGGGCATTTTCATCTGGCCTGAACAGAATAACATTGTTCTGAACCGTTCGATGGGCTTTCATGCCCTCAAATATGCCTTGACCATAGTTTAGGACGCCTGCCGCCGGATCGATCTCTAGGTTACCATATGGCAACATCTGTCCGGGGCGCCACGGTTGTCCCAAATCACAAGTGGCGACATACATATAATCGGTCTGAGTCAAAGAAAAAGTCAAGGAATCCCAATCGATTTCCTCTCTTTCCACCATCTTTGCACCACCTGAACACAGCCAGAAAAACCCGACTGCGTTTGTCGATAGGACTCAGGCTTTCAATACTTGCTGAAACGATTCTTCCATCTTCGCCTCGTTTGGCCATTGCCAAGGTTCATGTTTCATCGGCACCTAACACTTGACATGGCAGCAGATGCGACTTGGGGTGGTGATGTTGCTGTTCTCAGTATTCGTTGGAATAAACATAATGAAGATGGTGCTGCATCCTCTATTATTGAAATTACAACTCGTTCAAGAAATGGAGATTCCGTGATTGCCTTAGTTCATGGATTTACGCCCGGTATCGAAATTTCGATCCCCGGGGTCTGCAAGAATCCCAAGGATTTACCTGAAGATATCGAAAGACGGTTGAACAGAGTAATGGAAATCAAGGAAGTGGTTAAGATCGATGAGCCACGATTAAAGTGGACCGACCTCGGGGAAAAAATGCATTGGTGGGTTAGCGTTGAACAACCATTCGTAGTGCCGAGATTGCGAGAAAGGCTTTCTGAAAGTTGGAATTTAACCAGCGCAGATATTCCCTTTTCCAATCGCTTATTCCTCGATGAGGACCTTGGACCTCACATAAACCTCAACGGAGAAATATTGCATCAAAAAAAGAAGCCTGGAAATGTCGAAGATGTCATTGCTGCAGGTGGGAGTGGCCTCTACCCAGTGGACATAGTAATCAAATGTGATCGAAGTAGTTTGTCGAATATTGAACCCTTTCCAGCACCGTGGGTAATATTCTCTTTCGATTTGGAAACGAGTATAGAAGATAATCGAATATTGTGTGCTGCAGCGACGATTGAAACTTTGGAGCCGGAGTTGCAAGAGCCTGTTCAAGAGACTCATACATTCAGCGGTGATGAAGTACAGATTATGAAGGACTTGACCGATTTATTGAGGAATAGTGATGCGGACATCATAACAGGGTACAATGTCGACAATTTTGATTTGCCGCGCTTGAATGAAAGAATGGAGCGACATTGTCGCTCAACCGAGATTGAGGAGCGTTGCAAATTATTCGGTTGGGGCCGCGTTCCAATGAATGAAGAAGAACACAAGCGTAATCGGCAAGGATTAATTCCGAAAAGAGCGAATACGCGCGCTTGGATTCTTGCTGGGCGCGTAGTCATGGATACTTGGTGGCAGGCCCGTAGCGCATTACGGCCACGGCGTGAGACTCTGAAATTCGTAGCCGAATTGTTGTTCCCAGATCGAGACGAATTGCACAAAATGGATGTGGATGCTTCACGCATGGATGAAGAATGGGCAGAACGGCCAGAGGTTGTATTGGAATATTGTGCGCGTGATTCGGCTCTGCCGTTGCAGATTCTTCGGAGCATACAAGCAACTAGACGCAAGGAAGCGATCGCATCGGTCGCAAAAGTACCCTTTGAAACCGCAGCGAATGGAACCACAAGCCAATTACTCGATAGTCTGGTGATCAGATTAGCCGAATCAAAAGATGTGGCAGTCCCATTGACCGGAAGCGCAGCGAAGAAAGAGGGGCAGATACCCGGAGGTTACGTTCACGATGTCGAGGCGGGGATGCACCCTTGGATAGCCGTACTCGATTTCAAATCGATGTACCCTTCGATAATGATAGGGAACAACATCTGCCATACAACTCGCATCGATATTTCCCATCCCATTCAACCGACAGATGATGAATTGGTACATACTTCTCCAACAGGGGCTCGATTCCGAAACAAGGACTCTAGAGAGGGTTTGGTTCCTACCCTTCTACAAGACCTGATGGCCCAGAGAGACCACCATAAGAATGAGATGAGAATCGCGGAAGAAAGCGAGGATTCTGCAAAAGTAGCCTTTCACGACCAGATGCAATATGCTGTGAAGATAATGATGAACTCCTTCTATGGAGTCTTTGCTTCAGAATTTTACAGGTTCACTCACCACGACCTTGGAACTTCGATTACTGCTTGGGCAAGAAGGAACATCAAGGGGATTATTCATAAATTGGAGAAAGAAGGACACTACGTTGTCTATTCCGACACAGATTCAATTTTTGTCAGCGTGCCAGTCGAGGAAGGCAGCCCTACGGCTCCACCTGGAGAAGGTGAAGAGAGAGAGAAGTGGCAAGCAGCGATGGATGAAATGATTCGTTTCGGAAACGAGACTGCAAAGCGTTTCAGTGAGGATAGTGCAGTGTTGGAATTTGAAACTGGAATGTCTGCTTTCTTCTCACACGGGGCCAAGAAACGTTACGTCGGTAGGGTGGTCTGGCCGAAAGACGATTTGATGATTAAGGGCTATGAAACTCAGAGGACTGATTCTTTTCTGGCATTAACAAAAGGTATGCAGAGAATCTTCGAGTTGGTGCTGGATGGAGATGAAACTGCAGCAATCAATCTTGCGAAAGAGCAGATTGCAAAGGTTAGGCGTTCTGAAGTTCCGGCCGAGGAATTGGTGATATCGAAACTCTGCAAAGGTAAACAATTGAAAGACGGTAGCGTCGATTTCAACAAGCATTATGCAAATCCAAATGGACAGGCACAAGTCAGAGCAGCGCGCAAACGCATAGAGAGAAACTTGCCATTTACTCCGGGGATGAAAATCGCCTTTGTGGTCACAAATGCTGGTCAGCGACCGATGGTTGTAGAGCCGTGGAACGAGGGCGAAGAGGATGGAGGAATCAAATCCTATGATTCTCAATTCTATGCCGAAAGATTGGCTACGGCCTTTGGAAGAGTTTCGGAAGCATTTGGATGGAGTGCGGATGAATTGTTGAAAGGAAATCGGCAATCATCACTATTTTCATTCTAAGCCTGTGAAACAGTCAATAATATGCATGGGGAGGGGTGAACATGGTCGGAGAATTATCCCCCGATGGCCAATTCATGTGGGACGGGACCCAATGGATACCAAGTAATGCGCCAATGATGCAACAAGCAGTTGCTCCAGCTATGCAACAAGTCGCGCCAGCAACGACGCAACAACCGTTCATGCAACAACAAATTCCAGGAGACCCCGGTGCTGCAATGTGGATGACTGGAGATCAGATGAACACATCAGGTGGAAAAGGGAAGTTGGTAATTATCAGCATAGTTGGATTGTTAGTTGCTGCTGGTGGCGGTTGGGGAGCGTATGAATTCGTCATCGACCCGATGCTTGATCCTGACCCATACTCTAGAACACAATTCGTTGAACACGCGCTAGCACAACCTACACAAGAAGAAGTGATGAATGGTGAAGTAGATGGTTGGTCATGTGATGTTGAACTCGAAATTAGTGAGGTTGAGGATGAATTTCTAGGTTCGTTCAGCCTCGAAATGGATACGAAATTATCCGCTAGTGATTCGACAGCATTGGCTGAAGTCGACATGAAAATCGTTTCCGATGGTTTTCCAATGCCAGTATCTATGGATGTATGGATGTCCGAAAACGAAGTTGCATGGAGAAGTATGGATGAAAGTAGCAAGGCCGGATTCACTTCACTTGGAGGAGAGCCGGCTGACATTTTGTTCAATGATGAAGATGCCATGTTCGTAGACACTGTTCCATTCTGTTTCCTGCATCATGAAATCGCAGCAGAAATACAAGATGATTCCACGATTGATTTCTCCTCTGAAGCAGAACGCTTTCCTGATGAAGATGGACAACGTGCTGTTAAAGTGAGTTTAGATCACAGTATTGATGGTGAAGACATCTCAGTTTCGATGTATTTCGATAGTGATAACAATCTCATTGGTGGTAAGGCAAGCAACAGTAGTGGAATGAAACTCTTGATGACTATCGGCACTGATTCTCCAAAGAAGCCTTCTTGGATCAATAAAGCAGAAAGTGTTGGAATGCCTCTTTACCTTGAAAGCGATTTTTGGGCCAACAATACTCATGGAAATTATACTGTTCAGACACAATTCAATGCGACATATGGAATGAATGGGGCTGAGGTCATACTTTACTCAGAAGAATATGACGATGAGACGTTCGAGGATATCAGAACCAAGGCTGTTGGAGTAGACATCGGCGCGGCGAGTAGCGACTCTGGAGCAGCGGTCAGCATAACCGATGATTACGGCACTTCCGAATGCACATTCTACTACAACGACGTGGCTCCATTGAATGAAATTTCAACCGGAGATGGTATCGAGATGGCGTGTGAAGGAGATGCCCATCTTTGGGATTACGATCTAGGATTGGCAAATGCGGATGGCATCGCCGAAGAAGTTGACATGAATCTTCCCTGGACTTCATTTGAACTGATGGTGGTTGCATTCTTCATTGCGGCAATCGCAATCTCGCGAAAACAGCATTGATTGCACAATTTCAGCGCTATTAGGCGAATCCTTGATGGCTGGCGGATTGCCGAGGATTACATGATGAGGCCATTCTCTACCCACATAGCAGCTTTGCTGACGATGATTGTGTTGACCTCAACATTGACTGGATGTATCTTCTCTGAAGAGGGGTCTGAAGTCAATTTATCGGTTGAAGCCATCTTTGACTGGACCCCAAAAACATCCATCCAAGCAGGTCGAACCACAGTCACATTCAACGGCAACTCTTCGTTGCCACAAGATGGATCCTTAACTTATAGATGGGACTTTGATGGTAATGGCAAATCTGATGCTTCAGGAAATAATGCGGATAATGTATATGCCGAAGAAGGAACTTATGAGGTGACGTTGACAGTTTCTGACGGATATAATGAAGATAGTAGTACAAAGGAAATAATCGTCATTCCTAAAGATGCTGTTATGCCGGTTGCGGATGCCGGTTCATTAACTCCCGATGCTGATTGTGACGGTGATGAAGCGCCGGATGGTGATTTCTATCTAATCTACATATGTGAAGATGACAAAGATGCTGGAGACAGAACCACCAAAGTTGAAACCACCGTTACTCTGGATGGTTCAGCAAGTGATTCTGGTAGTACCAATCACTACATCACCGATTGGTACTGGGACCTGAATGTTAACGTAGACAGCGATGGGAACGGAATTGAAGATGATGACAACGATTGTGAACAACAAGGGTGTGGAGAGACTTTCGAATGGAAGGAGTTACCCATTGGTGAAAGAGAGATTTCATTGACCGTGTGCAATAATGAAGGTGGCTGCAGCAGTGAAGAAGTGTGGGTTTATGTTCACTACAAAGGCGGATGGGAAGAACTGCATGTCAATGGTAACCAGACTGATGGCGGAGAATTAGTCTTTGAATCGACATTCGTCTATGATAGAGAAATCAACAATAAAATCAAGCGTGTGAATATGCTACTGGTCTATCCAACAGAAGACGATGATTGGGTTGCAGGTAACCCAAACCATGAGTTGAACATTTACATGTACAATGAAAGTGATGAAGAAGTCATCAACACCACCTCGATGGAACGTGGACAAGGTTGCTCAACTGATGAAAACCATCAGTGTGTATCTTTGGAAATCACTCAGTATGTGATTGACACCTACGAAGATGGGGATTGGCAAATCAAAATCATCAATGCTAACGCCTATGATGCTGATGGGGTTTCTTTCAGTATTGAATTACAATACAAGTGAGAAAAAACCCTACTCTAAACTAGATTGGAGGGAGATGTCCAATGCGCCCTTTCATCACCATTGAAAAGCGCGCTCAAGAAGCGCTTGATTTCTACAAAAACATCTTCCCAAGTTTTTCCCTTCATTCTCTAAAACACCATGGTGAGCCACACAGTGACCTCATTATGTTGGCCGCCTTCACAGTCAAAGGTCAAGAATTATGATCAGTGATAGTTTCATCTCTCACGAGTGGGGTATTACTCCCGGCATTTCCTTCTTCATCACTCTAGAGGACGAAGAAGAGTTACATTCTCTGGCATCTGCGATTGGCGACCAGGGCAAGGTGTACATGCCTGCTGGGGATTACGGTTTTTCCACACTATTTGCATGGGTTGAAGACCGGTTCGGTGTCAACTGGCAACTCAATATTGAATGATTTGCAATATAGTGCGATTTGGGTTTGGAACAAGGAGGTTCATGCTTGAATCCCGGGTATCGCTAACTTCTGAGCCTTTTCTACATCGACCTCGACCTCTGCTTGCAGTATGACTTGCCCCATCATCTTGCCTTGAGCATCCTTACGCAAAGCAACAGTTCCTCCACCCTGTAAGGCTCCATTGAGGACGCAGTTCAAGGCCCCGATACCAGGTACTGAATGTATCACGATTTCACCGACCACCATGCCCTCGAATACTTGTTTAAGCCAATTTACAGTAACGCATTCTTGTAGCAATGGAAACCATTCTTTTCGATGAGCGATTAACCCGATATTGACCATGTCACCTTTGTCCCCACTTCTACCATGTGCGATTGATGATAAGGGAATACTGATTTTATCGGTCATCTAAACACCAATTCAGTTCTTGACCGATGGGCGCTCAAGCCTTCTCAATACCCGTCTTGCTACTCTTCGACGCCACAACCCTTCGGGTTCCCCCGCTGCCATCTTCTGAATCCTCGCCAATACTCCATCTAATCGCGGATCCATCTCTTTGAGCCTTAAATGTAGAGTCTGCATCATGGTTATCTGGATACGGGGCTCCACCAACTCTCTTTGTAACAAGAACGGGAAGAAACGCAGTTGCTCACGCGGCCTGGCTCTAGCAGTATATCCTGCAACTCCAGCAGGACCGGTCAGAACCAATGGGGCTATGGCTCTCGAGAATTCTATGACTTCCGAACGCATATGGCTCTTAGCAGCCCATCTAACATTGATTTCACTTGGTTCAACTGCTAAATGTTGAAGCCCGTTTGGTAAAGAAGCTCCCGCGCCAAAGAACTCGGTGTAAATCTCCAATCCTTCTAGATCAGATAATCTCTCTCGTAGCACCAAATCGGTTCTTTCTGCTCGTCCTCTAGCATCCGGCCCAGGAATAATCAAATCTCCTGCTGCGAACCATCCATCTTTGTGATTGGAAGAAACCTTCAATGTTGGAGGGGCTGGTTTTCCGCGAGTTCCCGAAACCAAGACCCTGTCTTTTCCAGCATTCTTTAGTTCAGTTTGTGAAAGGTCGACGACCACGTCTGGCGTCATATAGGCTGTCGGGTCACCAATTTCATACAGCATCTGTTCAGCGACTGTCCTTCTTGTGACGCTTCCGCCCGTACCTTCTAACTTGGTTATGAACGCTGTTCCATCTCGATTAATTTCAGCAATCGGGTATCCGACATCTGCTAAATTAGGAATCACTTCCCAATCGCTTGAATTACCTCCTGTGACTTGAGCCCCGCACTCAATTAAATGTCCTGCTAAAGTCCATCCAGCGAGTACATCTAACGGATTCTTGATGTCTACAGGTGCCCAATCCTCGACAAGAGAAAACATCTGTAGACCTTTATCCACGGCACGAGATGCCCAACCTTGCGAATGCAACATGCTTCCAACAATTAGACTTGCATCCGCCACACGCCCTGTGATTACGATATCCGCTCCGCGTTCAAGTGCCTGGGCGATGGATCCAGCACCAAGATAAGCATTGGCGGATACAAGTTCATCCCTTACTCTGGAGAGAAGGAGGCCGGAATCCATGTGTTCAACAGATCTTCCGCCATCTAGAACGTCGTCGATTAATGGTAATACATCATCTCCTGAAACCATAGCGATTCGGCAATCAACCCACCCAATTTCGCAGGCCAGAGCCAAGACTGCTTCTGCACAGGCATGAGGGTTTGCGCCTCCTGCATTAGTTACTAGGCGTGTCTTCTTTTCATGTAACAAAGAAATACCGCCGGCTTTCAACCAATCCAAAAGGTCTGTTGCCCAGCCTTTCTCAGGATCTCGGGCTTTTTGTTTGGCCAAGATCGACATAGTGACTTCCGCTAGATAATCCATGGTTAGGTAATCCAATTCTTCTCCAACCAACAAATCGATTGGGGCGAATACCTGATCTCCCCAAAAACCGCCGCCGCCGCCAATTTTGGTCGCGCCCCGCCCCTGCATCGGTGTAAATATTACATGGACGTTCTAAGGAATTACGCTTCCAAGGGATGAAAATATAGCAAATGCGGTGCATCTAGGATAGTTATCGCGTCGCGGTATTGATATAGTGATGTCCGGTCGGCGGGTCGCACCAAGGAGTGAACGACATGGGTTCTCAGTGGGAAGATAAGAGCAAGCCGCACCTAAACATAGTTTTCATCGGTCACGTAGACCATGGAAAATCGACGACCGTAGGACGCCTACTACTAGATAGTGGGCACATAGAAGAACACGTTATTGAGAAGTTCGAAAAGGAAGCTTCTGAGCGCGGCAAAGCCGGTTTCGGGTTTGCATATGTTATGGATGGACTAAAGGAAGAGCGTGAGCGTGGAATTACCATCGATGTCGCGCACAAGGAATTCTTTACTCCAAAGTACTACTGGACCGTTATCGATGCCCCAGGGCACCGAGATTTCGTCAAGAACATGATCACCGGTGCGAGCCAAGCAGATGCTGCTGTTCTACTATGTGCTGCTAATGATGGTGTCAACGCACAGACCAAGGAGCACGCTTTCTTGGCTCGTGTTCTAGGTGTCAAGCAACTAATCGTCCACGTCAACAAGATGGATATCTCTGGTGTTGATTGGAGCGAAGACAAGTACAAGGCTACCTGTAAGGAAGTTGGAGACTTGCTAAAAATGGCTGGATTCAACCCTGATGATGTACAAATGATTCCTGCGTCCTCTTTGGATGGAGACAACGTCTTCAACAAGTCCGACAAAGCACCATGGTACAGTGGCCCAACTCTATTCGAGGCAATCGATAGCATAGAGATGCCACCAAAGCCGGTCGACAAGCCACTACGTCTACCTATTCAGGATGTATACAAAATCAGTGGAATCGGAACTGTTCCTGTCGGAAAGATCGAGACTGGTATTCTGCACGCTGGAAAGAACGTCGTCTTCAACCCAAGCCAAAAGAGTGCTGAGGTCAAGTCGATTGAAATGCACCACACCCACGTACCCAAGGCTGAGCCAGGGGACAACGTTGGATTCAACGTCCGTGGATTGGCTGCAACCGACATCCGCCGTGGAGACGTTGCTGGATACGGCGATAGCGAGCCAATGTTCGTTCGCCACGATGAGAGTTTCGTCGGACAGATTCAGTTGATGGATATCCCTAAGGCAGTATCCGTTGGATACTCTCCTGTTTTCCACGCTCACACCGCTCAGGTCGCTGTACGCTTCCTTGAGTTGTTGGAGAAGACAAACAAGAATGGCAAAGAAGCAAATCCTTCCTTCCTCAAGACTGGAGATGCATGTCTAATTCGTTTCCAACCTACCAAGCCAATGGCAATCGAGCAGATGGACACCTTCCCAGAGTTGTCCCGCTTCGCTATCCGCGACATGGGTAAGACCGTCGCTGCTGGCGTTTGTATGAAGATCGATAAGAAGTGATTCGATCAGCACGAAGTGGAGATGACAAGGAAGGCGTGATCATTTGGCGGGCGTTACAATCATCAAATTAACCGGTGAGAATCACCGCGATGTCGATTACGTATGCAGCCAGATAAAGAGCATCTGCGACAGTGCAGACATCAAACTAAGGGGACCTATTCCTCTGCCCACTAGGAGACTCGTGGTTCCGTGCCGCAAAAGCCCTGATGGAGAAGGTAGTGAAACTTGGGACCATTGGGAGATGAGAATCCACAAGCGTATGTTGGAAATGAAGGTCGGCACAAGTAAGGATGAAACTGCTCTACGCAAAGTCCTGAAGTTACCGATTCCGGATACTGTTTCAATCGAGATTTCACTTCGCCACGCCAATTGATGCGTATTCATAGTGGGGCTGCTTCTGCAACACCTGCTTGAATCAAGTAATCTGCTATTTTTTGCTCCAATTGATGGACATCACCTGCCTCTAGATCGATTTCTCCATCAGCGGTTGCAATCGGTTCATCTGATGATTGCAATATTCTGATTCGCAACAATTCAACTGAGCCTTTACTGCCTTGATTTTCGCTATCAGATGGAGGTTCTTGAGGTTGGGCTTCCTCCTCTAAAGGTTCGATTTCGACTTTTTGAGTGACGCCCGTAGATACGAGGTCATCCAAAGTCATGGTAGATTTCTTCTCAGGAACAAATACTGGGTTTTCATCTATTGGCGATCTATCTTCTGTAGGAGGAGGTTGGTTAGCCATTTCCATCATTTCTGGAAAGGCTTCGATTCTAGCGATTCTCGCTTCTTCATCTTCTTCAAAATCTTCAATCTTTACTTCTTGTTGCATTATAATCTCAATTGGCGGGGGCCCACGCCCTGTCAATCCACCAGGTTTTTCCACGAAATCATCCAATTGTTTGGTCCCTTGACTCACTTGCGGAATATGTTCAACTGCACCAGCACCACTTTGCATTTCCACCCAATCAACACTGGATTTGAATGACTCCACTAATCGCACGCATTGATTGTAGAACTGTTTCTCTGCAGCATCGTGCTTGTTCCAATCCAAAGATGGGATGCCTGCCGGATCAGCACCGCCTTCGGGTCTGAAATCTGAGGAGACTGCATGATTCAACAAAGCCACCAATCTTTTGCGAGCAAGTTCCGTTAATGTCCTTCGAACATTTGCCTGTCTTCTACTGGCTGTATGGGAACGGAGATTGTGACCTTCGACGCGGACGGTACGATTCAATTCACCCTCAAGATAGTCTAACAACTCAGCGCTTCTACCCCAGAAATCAGAAAATGGAAGTGGAACTGGCAATAGACGTTCAACTTGTCTGCGAAGGGTTGCATTCAACTCCTCCTCCATATCTTTGGCCCTCTTGGGGTCAAGATTGCCTAGCTTTTGTGAGTCCTCTCCCATCCCTCTCGACGAGTGTGCAACGCGCCCATTCCTTGAATGCTCGCACCAATTTACCAAGAAATACTGATGTGTCGACTATTCACAGGTTTCAAGTCCAACGGGCCGACGTAAGTCGGCCCGGGTATACACATGCGTACACGGGGGCGGAGGGGAAATACGGGGGTATCGCTCTCAATCGTATTCCTCCTCTTGCTGGGAGGAATGGTTCCGTTAATAGGAACAAGTGTAGCGTTCCAATCAAATTATTCTGGTGATGATCCTTTGGGATTCAACACCTCAATAGAGGGAAATCATTCGTCGTTTCTGAGTGGTGGATTCAACGTTCCGGCCAATGCCACAATAACCGACGGATGGATGAATGTGAGCAATGATTGGGATATAGATGGGGGGAATGGGAGCTGGTTCGAATCGGGAGTTGCAAATCGAAGTTTGGACATGGGAGTAAATGATTTGACTTCAACATCCCATTTCGATGGGAAAATCAGTCTCGCCCCAGATCGAAATGTTGGTTGGGTGGATAATTTTGAAGACTTGAAATTACAATTCACAGGGTTTACTGCTTCATCAGATATCTGGAGGGTTAGTGATTTGAATATCAGCACAGCAAATGGTTCACTCCCGAATTCCATACCGGAAGGGATTCTATTGGCGGCTGCAACAAAGGCTGGAGGTTTGCCCGCTGGAACAGAGGATTGGCTACAACTAGATTCTGTGGACCTACCTACAGTAGTGAACAATTACAGTTTACATTTCGAACATTGGTTGAACGTAGATGTGAATGATGGGGCATGGGTAGAAGCCCGCTTGGACAATGGTAGTTGGAACAAACTACAACCAATAGGTGGACACTCTCAGAATCTTTCGAACGGGACTCCTGCATTCGTTGGCTTGAATGCTAGCGCATGGAGTCATGCCGAGTACTCATTGGATCATCAACTCGGTCTAAACGCCCTGCAAAATGCCAGCACTATCAGTTTCCGTTTCCATATTAGCACTACAGAACAAAGTATGGAAAGACCGGGTTGGTTCATAGATGCAATCAACCTCAGTAATACTGGAGAACCCACCAATTCATGGTTTCACGGAAATCTAAATGGCGCTTATGCAGCGAATGCAGATGGTGCAATCACAATTCTAACCAATACTAGTGGGATGACTTCACCTATGGAATTAGAAATGTGGGTAGACTGGGATATCGAGGGAAACAACAATGACAACCTGATGGTAGAGGCAAGTCTTGATGGTAGCAATTGGAGTCTTATTTCCGCACCACCGGGCATTCCAGGTTCCGGAGTATTTGTAGACGGAGTTTGGTTTTATGCCGAATCAAATGGCTTCAAGCAGATCATGATGCCGGTTTCTCATATCTTCACAAACAAATCACAGGTATGGTTCAGATTCAGAGTCTATACCGACAGTCAAGTCAATGGAGGATATGGAATAAGTGGATGGGAGGGTGTTTACCTTGACGACCCAACCCTTCATTCAAACATTCAAATGCCAAATCATCGGATGTTGTTGCTAGATAATTTCTCCAGCAATAACAGCGTCACTACCTCCTCCCCAAGTGGTTCTGTTCAACAATGGCAACATGTGACAAATCATGGACATAATGGCCCCACCTGGACTGCTTTTGGGTTTGAAGACTCTCCACTCTGGCCCGACGGATGGAGTGTCGAAATAGAGACTGGCAACAGGGGTTGGGCCTTCGGACAATACCCCGGACATGGGCCAATGACTGGCTTCCCAAGTGGCTCAAATGGTGCTGGAATAGAATTCTCAGGAAAATATCTGCCAAACATGTGGACGCATCTTATCAGCCCTGAAATGCACATACCGGACGAAGCCAGTGCTCGATTGGCCTTCCAACATTGGATGTGTGCCGAACCAAATTGGGACGGTGGAACCGTCTATGTATCGACAGATGACGGGAATACATGGACTCACTTTGGACAGAACAGCAATAACTTCTACGATACTAATTCCACTGTCAATCCTAATTCCCCTTTACATCTCAAAGGAATATTCGATGGTTCCCTAGTACCTTCAGGGTGCTTCAATGCTCACCCATTCTCCCTCAAGAAAGCGGATGTATCGCACCTAGCAGGACAGGACGTTCGCTTCAGGTTCTCATTCTTCTCAGATACTTACGTAGAGGAATGGGGTTGGTATTTGGATGATGTTGGGATTGAAGTCGATTATTTTGAAAGTCATGGGAATTGGACATCCCCTCTGATTCATGCCGATGAATGGGGCTATGGCCTGTTAGATATCCGAGGCAGCATACCCGCGGGAACTACAGTCACCGCAACAATTCTGAGTGAAAGTGACTTATTGATATTAGAGAATATGAGTTTACCATTGAATCTCCAAAGCATCAATTGGACCGCTCATCCTTCGTTGAAAGTTCGCCTGAATCTCTTCACCACTGATCCATTACTAACACCCGTTATTGACAAGGTGAGTATAGGTTCAGACCTGCACCTGACCAAGTACTCTGTCAATTCTGAATGGAGTGATGGTTCTGAGTTCGGCTTCAACACCGATTATGCAAGTTGGCATTACCGCAACAAGAGATGGGAATCAAGTGGAAGTGGGAGTTCATTCCTTGGATTTACATTCGTTGAACATCGACCAATCAAAGAATTGCAATTGAACTGCAAATGTAGCGGAGTATACCTGAGCACTGGGGGACAAGCACAATTGATATCGATACCCACAACGTTAACTCAAACAAGAAACGCTGGTATGGGGCAAGTCATCGTTTCTCTGACAATTAATTCAAACGGTTGGATAGAGAGTTTCGATATGCGCGCAAGATACCATGGACTGGCAAATGATTCAGCTATCGATGTTGGAGATGATGGCAAACAGAGTGACAAAGGTTGGGAAAATGGTGAGCCGGAGTGGGCTTGGCCATACAACACTAGCCACCCGATATCGCATCACGGACTGCAATCTGAAATTGACCACGTTGATGTCTCAAAGGATGGTTTGACAACTAGGCATGATGTGAACTCCCCCAGTCTCTCAATGGTAGTAGAAAACAGCACTCTGAATCTCAGCACTTACATCCCAAATGTTGCGGATGTCATCTCATACCAATTCACATTCACCGCAACCTATCTTGGGGCTGATGCAAATAATTCCACATACGAAAACGAATGGGATGGATTAGACCTGGGTCAGACTGGTTCCCAAAATCAAGGAATCAATGAATGGAGTATGTTGATGTTCGGACCTCAAACAAATTTCACTATTCCACAGGTCCTAGAATTCCAAGAATTTCGGCATCTCTTCAATTTCACAGGAATATGGAGGCTGGAAGTACATCGAATGATGTTCACGTATGACTTGATGGAAAATATCTCCTTGGATGAAAATAATCTTGCAGATATTCTAGCCGAGCAGGCGCTTATTCAGAATTCTACACAAATTGAAATCCCTGTCAATTTCAGTACATCAGGAGGTGCCGTGCATATCGATGGGGCTATCCTTTGGCAATATATGATTACCAACACGATTGTAGAGACTCCTGATGCAATGGTTCCAGACGGCACCATATATCGAACGGTTACTTGGCATCAACATCTCCGCGGAGAAGAATTCACATCGATTGAACTGATGCTGGGCCAACACAAAAGTACTGACTCTGCAGAGATTTTGATGCGAATCATTAACCCGCAATCCTCTAATCCCTCATTTGAACAACCACTTGGTCAAGGTTTAATCGAGTGGGATTATTCTAACACCACAATCACTCAAATAGACGGTGGTTGGGAAGTTGAATGGTATTGGAGTACTCTTTGGCTATGGGATGATAGGCCGCAACTTCATTTCATGACTGAAGCACATGATGCAGTAGGAACTGAACTCGGGCCTGCAGTTATGACTACTGGATTCAGTGCTGGCAATGCAGTAGAAAATGATTTAGAATTAGTCAACATTCGTGTCGAAGATCAATTCGGTAGAGAAATCTCTGACATTCTTGACCCAGAGTATCCATGGCCCGTGGCAGCCGGCTCCAACATCTATATCGAAGGGCAAGTAAGATTTGAGGGGTCTGTCGACTCATGGGTTCCAATAGCGGAAACTGAAGTCGAATTGTTCCTTAAACAAGGCAATTTCTCTACTTCCACGATTCTTGAAGTCCGAGAACAAGGTGCTTGGAGCCACAACCTGAACATTCCTCAAACAGATGCCGATTTAACTTATCAAATTCCAATGGTTTTGGAAGCATATCTACACCAAGCAGGTCCTAATGATATTCCTGAAGGTTTGGTCGAGGATTCGACCACCGGTATTCGCGGAGCCGAATTTATCTGGGATGATGGCGGCCCAGAATTGGGCACCTTATACGCCATGACTCCAAGCGGAGATCAACCTGCAAATGGCCATGTTTGGAACAAGAATATCCCCCTGGCACTTGGGCTTGAGGTGACTGATCAAAGCGCACTGGGTGACGAACTTATTCTCCATTATTGGAGAGAGACGTTGGATGATGATGGGGATAAAATCGCGCAAGAAGGTGAATATGGGGAATTGACTGTACAGTTAAACAAAGGTGTTTCAGAATTCATTGAATTCCCATTCATCGATGTCGATAATTCATTGGAAAAAAGCGTAATCAGTGTATATGTTAGCGCGGAGGATTTAGCTGGAATCCCAGTAAATGGGGGGGGCGCATATGGGCTCGAAAACGACTTGGCCACCATCATTCTAATGCAAGATACTCCTGCTGAAGTTGTCGCTTCTGATGTAGAGATGCAATTACACGAGGAAGAATTCCTATTGCCTGGACAAAAACATGTATTCTCCTTTGTTGTGGAAGATGAAAACGGATTGAACAGTTTGGATTCGGTGTTTTTCTCGTTGACTGAGGGAGAGGTAGACTGCGCGTTAGAATACCGCCCTTGGTCGATAATTCCGATATTGTGGGACGAAGATTGCTTCCAAGGCGAGCCAATATTCGAGATTGTGGCTGAACATCCAAGATACACTGTAAATATTGAATTTGAACTGAAATGGTCGAGTATTGAACTATTAGGTGATGCAAAGCACATCCCTTCATTTAGAATTGAAGACTTAGGAACTGATCTAGGTCTTGGACTTACCAATTTGGAGTGGCTGGAATGGTCTTTATTGACTCTACTTGAGGTGAACGTTCTGTCATTGGTGGATTTGGTTCCGACCAGTGGTACTCTATTGGGGGACTCATTATTTCTGGCACCAGGAGACATCATTGACATTGAATGGGGGCTGAAGTATGCTGGCACAGAAATACCCGCACAGAATCTTCCTGATGGCGTTTCGAGTAGCGCACGGATACTAGGTGGATTAAGTGAAATGGTGGTGAATGCAAATCTTTCGGACAACCAGAATGGGCTTGCTAGATTCGCTTTCAAATCAGATGACTTCCCTAACAATAGAGGAAACCTAGTAATCGGTATCTCCGGGATGGGAAATTACTCTATCGATGATTTGGAGTTGCGAATAGTATTGGATGACGATGCTCCGCGTTTATCTTTCCACAGCACTTCAATGTTAAGAGTCAGGTCGGATTCTTTGGACGGAATACAAATTTCGTTTTCAATCATCGATGACCACGGCATGAAGCCTGGCCCTCTGATACTGTACTGGAAGTTTGAAAGAAATGGATTGGCATTGACCGGTGCTTCAGGAGAATTACAGGTTGACCACATTTCAGGTGGAATATACAACGATATCCTCAACCTAAGTGAAACCCTAGAGGGCGTTGAATTACGAGGTTCGGATGATCTGCTGGTGTGGGTAGAAGGAGAAGACTTGAGTGGCAACATATTGACTGGCCCGGGTTCCAAGACTGAACCTCGACGACCAAGTTGGGATTATATCAAATTCTCACCCCAAGTAACCTACATTTCAGTAGAGCCGAGGGTGCCTCGCCTTGGAGAAATAATCACAATCGATGTACAAGTGCAGAATACTGGAACGCTCGAAGGAAATACTAGTGTAATCCTGATTCAAGCGGCTGATGGGCAACTAACCGAATTGGAAATTACAGAGGATTTTCAATTGCTACCAGGGCTTTCTGCCCAATTCTCCTTCGAATACGAAATAGCCTCTTTCGGAGATCAACAATTGTACATAGGCCTCGAGGGAGAAGAAGGCATGTCACCAATTCCTCTGGGAATTGTAAGAGATTCGTTGATTGACGATAACGCAGCAGGTGGCGAAATGAAATGGATCTTAGGGAGTCTAGTCATTATCGTCTGTATATTTGTTGTATTCATGCTGATACGTTCACAATTACATTCGGAAGATGAAGAATATGAAGTTGAATGGGAAGAAGGGGGGGGGAATCCAGTATTGCCATCTCCAAAGGTGAAGCAAATTGTAGAGATTCCACCTCCAAGACCGCCCGAACTCGACATGATCCGTGAAGAAGAGTAGAGGGTAGCCTTGATGAAAGATAGAGCATGGGGGCCTCCAAGCCGGGGTTGGAGAGCGGTCAAATCCGGGGGACTCAAGATCCTCTCCCTAGTGGTTCGCAGGTTCAAATCCTGCCCCCGGCACCACACTTCGACTGAAGTTATTCAGTTAGATATCTAATTCATCGAGATCTAACATCGTCGGCATCGCAGCATCTGCTGCTGCTGCTTGAGCCATTTCATGTTGTTTCCATTGAGGAAGATCTGCGGGGTCTTCCCAGCCCAACTCTTTGGCCTTGGCTAAATCGCCAGTCTGTACATAATAATCGACCCACTGTTGGCGACGTTCTTCTTCTTCAGAGGCTCGCTCTGCCATGACGACTTCCATCGCCTGATCGGTCAACATCGTTCTACCACTTCGACGGGCAGCCTGCCTGCTTATCTGGGCAATCAAAACAGCAAATAATAGGAATGCAATAACTCCTCCTAAGATGTAGAGATTGGTATTATTGATCAGTGTTCCTGAACTCTTGGTCTCTTCTTCACTTTGGGAAGGGTCCTCTGTTATTCCGCAAATGACTCCATTAGGGTCGTATTCCCAAATTTCAGGATCCCAAGGACAAGAATCGAAATCATCACTTTGTCCATCACCATCTGAATCAGTACAGCCGAATCTATCTCTGTTAGAAGATCCCGCCCAAGAGCAGTCGTCAGGCTCAAATGCACCAAGGGTGAAATTGTCCCCATAGCCATCTCCGTCAGTATCTAACAATTGGGTATATACCAATGGAAAATAATCTGGTTGGATTCCATTCGGATTATCGCCACGGAAATCACCGTCTACATTTGACCACTGAGTTGGTTCATTGGGGAATGCGTCTCCCATCTCTATTCTCAAACCGTAACCATCGAGAGTCTGATTTGTCGTGCTATTTTCCCAGATGTAGTTATCACCATAACCATCGCCATCGGAATCTTTCCATTGATAGGAATCGTTTGGGAATTCATCGATGGTATCGGCCCAACCATCACCATCGGTATCAGGGCAACCCTGCAGGTTGGCTTCGCTACTACTTCCAGGAACGTCGATACAATCGTCGCCATTGCTGACGCCCTGATTATCACCCCAACCATCATTATCAGTATCATTCCACTGGAAGGGATCGTCAGGGAATTTGTCTACTGGGTCAGGATAGTTGTCTAAATCCCTATCTGGACAGCCCCGAGTCAATGGATTCCCTTGATCGCTTGAAGACTTAGGTTTGGGGCCTTCTTCATCAGGGCAAGCATCACCGCGTACACCATCGGGGTTATCTCCCCATCCGTCATCATCGAAGTCATGCCATTGAGTTGGCTCATCTGGGAACCAATCTCCACTCAAACCGTTTGGGTTGTCTCCATAACCATCCCCGTCACGGTCACTCCATTGAGTGGAATCATCAGGGAAAGTATCAGGATTGCTCCCATTAGCGTTATCTCCGTAACCATCTCCATCACGGTCTTGCCATTGTGTTGGGTCAACTGGCATAGCATCTCCACCATTTGACCAACCATCACCGTCCATATCTGGACAACCATGTCGATCTTGCCAGGAATTACCTGCTTCTCCTGGACAATTGTCGGGATTGTTTCCGCTGGCATTGTCTCCAAAGCCATCTCCATCGGTATCTCTCCATTGAGTTGGGTCGTTAGGGAAGGCGTCTGCGTCGCCATCTGGGTGTGCTTCCCAATCATTGTCTGGGTCAGACCAAGCATCTCCATCACTATCTGGACAACCTAGTCTATCTTCGTAAGAATCTCCCCAAAGATTCGGGCAAGCATCACTACGCGGGGAAAATGGTTCATCCCCGACCCAATCGCCGTCACTATCTCTCCACTGATATCTGTCCAAGGGGAAAGTATCAACTTGCGTCGCGGTTGGATTCAACGCTCCAGGCCATTCTGCAGGCCTTACTTCTATCCAAGAAGCATTTGCAAAATTATCTCCCCATCCATCACCATCGGTATCATTCCATTGATGAGGATTTGCCGGGAAGGCATCTCCTCGTTGATTGATGTGCAACTCAGTTAATTCCTCTTCATCATAGAGATAATTGTCTCCATAACCATCCTCATCTGCATCTGCCCATTGTTCAGGATCTGATACGAAGGCATCTGCTCCGTCTGTAACTGTCCAAGTGGAGTCAGGATCACTGTAACCATCGCCATCTTGATCTGGACAGCCGAATCGGTCATTATTGGATGTTCCATAAACTGAAACGCATGCATCTGGTTGATTTGCTGGGGCTGGGTTTTCTCCATATCCATCTGAATCAGTGTCATCCCATTGCGTTCCATCGTCAGGGAAAGCATCGACTACACCATCTCCTTGGTCGCTACTATTGTATCCATCACCATCAGGATCCAAGTCTGCGTACCAATAGTATATTCCCTCATCGTTGCGACCATGAACTGATACTAGGTGCTGCCCATCAGGATGCCAAGATACCCCGTAGACTGAGCCACAATTGTTGCTACTTCCCGAGGAACAACCCCCCGGCCTTGGTCCAGAAACGACATCCTTCAAGCCACCTCCAACGACATCGAATATCTTGACTGAAGCACCGTCGCCCTGATACCAACTTGCACCAAATGCGACAAGTCTGCCATCCGGAGAAATATCAGTATCCAAACAAGAGGTAGAGATGGTCTTCTCCCATACTTTGACTCCAGTATTTGCGTTCCACATCTTTGCTTTTGAATTGGATGAAGCCCAAGCCTCACAAGTGGCAAAATAATTGCCATCAGGGGACCACGCGATATCATTGATGTTCGCTGCAGCGGTTCCAGTCATACTGCGGTTGATTTGCCAATTAACCGTATCATAAATCCACATGTCGTCATTTCCTCCGACGACTATTCTGCTACCATCTGGAGACCAATCAACAGAATAGAACCTATCCTCGCCATTTGGATTCAATGTCTGAACCTGAGACCCAGTAGAGACATTGATGATTTTCACTTGACCATTAGTCCCACCATTGCCTGACCTTCCAATCGCTACAGCCAGTAAAGAACTGTCCGGGCTCCAAGCAATATTTGCAGGGTTATCGTTACTACCTACGTCGACACTGATTGAATTCTGTTGTGTTATGTTGTTAGCATACCATATTCCCAATGTGTCTCCATAATCGATGGCTGCTGCCACTAGGCTTCCATCTGGAGACCACTTTACATCACCTACTTCTCTTCCTTGACCATCATAAATCATCTGCGTAGAAAGAACATTGGATTGAGTAGAAAGGTTCCAGATTCTAACCCATCCATCCTCATCACCGGTCAGGATGAACTGCCCATCTGGGCTATGATCAACCGCATAATAGTCATTATTTGAGGATAGAATCGTATCTTCCAAGAAACTGGTATTTGGAAGAGTCCAACGATCATTGTAATCGCTAGTTCCATCGCCGTCTCGGTCAGGGCAGCCATCCCGATCTACAGTAGAGTCTCCTGAAGCCAGTGGACAATCGTCTAGATGGTCTTCAACCCCGTCTCCGTCCGTATCTAAGGCAGAAGCGACAACGGTTAGAAATGGAGTGAACAATAGAATGAGAATGATGGGTAGAACCGGCCCGCTTACAATATTGTGAGGCGAATCTTGCGCTACTCCCATAGTTGTGCGAATCGTATTGTAAAAAAGGGTTTTTGGTTAGTTTGTGTAATAATAGGAGGGAGGTATTGAACTGACAAGGGAAATCCTTGAACAAGAAGGCTCAGAGTGGCAGGTCGTGCCCAAAGAGTTGCCAAAGGTATCCGTTGCCGTGCGCGACAGGATTTTACTGCACTTATTGGAAAATATTGAGCAGGCTGACCAATTCATGGTCACCAGTGCAGTGACTCGTCCAGGAATTGCAGAAGCGTGTGCACTACACCCTCCAAACGTATCGAGAACCATGAGAAGCCTATTGAAAGAAAAACTGGTGCAAGAGCATTCGAGGATGATTAAGAATGATGAGCGAAGGCAAAAAGTCTGGCAATTGACTGAAGTTGGTAAGGCTGAAGCCCAAGAAAGAAGAGCAATTCTAGCTGAATTGACAGTTCTCATCAGAGGAAAAGAAGGCGATCTGCTGGAGATTAAAGCTGAAGAAGTCGCTGAACGGCTTGAAGCAAATCTAACTTTGATGCAGGTATTGATGCACGCTATTCATGAAGGGGTTCTAACCTATGGAGACATCAGATTTGGCCCCATTCAAAAAAGGGATGAGGAGGGGCACGCCCCCCCTGGAAGGTTGACGCTACTAGCAGGAGCGCACGCTACTTATCATACACGGCCACCAAAGACAAGGCCGGTACATGGCAGAGCAGATATCTTGGCTGATTTAGACACTTGGCGCGACGAAAGGCACCCCTGTATGATTGTACAAGGGGTCGCTGGAATAGGCAAATCAACTGTGGTTGCTCATTGGCTTCAAGAGAGAATGGAAGAAGAAGCGAACCTATCCATCTGTTGGTATCCCTGCCAACCTTGGGATAGAGAGCACGGAATAGCAGTCAGCCTATTGCACAGAGTTGGAGTTGATGATGTACATGACCCATATCAGTTGATGGACACCTTGCCGCTCTCTCCCGGCACTACGCTAGATGTAGATGCGTGGCGGCGTAGGTTACTTGCATATCTAACAGATTCTGACGCCATTCGAGAAAGATATAGACGCAAAGAGGACGAAGGCAAGCCGCCACCAACATGGTTAATCATTTTAGACGATGTACACCATATGGATGGTCACGCCGATGATCTTCTAGGTTCACTATTGCAAGTAGCAGTTCAGTCCCCATTGCAGTTGTTGATGATTAGCAGAACAAGGCCCAGATTCTACGATAGGAGAGATGTACATACACGAGACAAGGTAAGAGAAGTCACTCTCAAAGGCCTCTCTGTAGAGGCTCTAAAAGAATGGCTTGGCACATTCAAGAGCGAAGAACCACCAGAAGCAGATATGGTTCACCAATTAACTGGTGGCCACCCTTTGGCGATGGAATTATTGGAACTATATGGGGCAGTTACTCACCGAGATTGGTTACGTTTCCTAGATGAAGAAATACTCGATGCATTACTCGATGCAGAACGAGAATTGTTGGCACAATTGGCAGTCAGTCAAAGGCCTGTAAAATGGAAAACATTAGCTGAAGCAAGTGGCTGGCAAGGGAAGCCCCCAGAACGTCTCTTAGCCAAGGGTTTGCTGATTGAATTACCTGAGGGAATGTGGTTGCATGAAGCGCTGAGAGAACGATTGCTACAAGACGTTGGAGTCGAGCAAGACGGACGTAGACAGAGATTGAACAGCGATTGATTAACGCTGGCGGTGTGCTGCAATCTGCTCAGGTGTCCATCCTGCAGACATCAGTTGTTCATCTGTGAATCCACCTATCGACGAAGATTGTGATTGCTCTACCTGTGCAGTTTGAACGCTGCCCATTGTATCTGGAGCAATCATTCCGAATTCGTCCTCATCGTCCCTTCTTGGGGGCGGCTTGTTACCCATCATCGTGATGATGATTGCTATGACTGCCAATATTGCCACTCCGCCTCCGCCATAGAGAATTACTGGATCTATACCCAATCCACCACTACTCTTCTCATCGTTCAATGAACTACTTCCCCCAGTATTTTCACTTCCCGAACGTGGACAGCCGTCAGTATTTACTTCAACATTGGAGGGCGTACCTGCACACTGGTCATCAATATCTTTGACACCATCCCCATCACTATCCCTTTCCGTATCACTGCAACCCGAAGCGTCCGTTTGTGTCCCAATTAGAGTATTTGCACATAGGTCAGAATTATTAGGAACTCCATCGTTGTCTAAATCTTCATCCTCTGATCTATCATTGCATCCATCATTATCAAAATCTTGACCTAATGGCGAGGGGCCAATAGCACCTAGAGGGCACGAATCTAATGTGTCTTTGAAGCCATCATCATCATCATCGTCGTCCTCATCGGCATCTCGACAACCATCCGAATCATGGTCGGCACCGGGAGTTGTAGTGCTCCAGCCTATCTCTCCTTTGGGACAATCATCGATGTTATCGGAAACTCCATCGCCGTCATCATCGGTATCCTCTCCGGAATCTCTACAACCATCGTCATCATTGTCAGTTTCTGCATTAGATTGCCAATTAGTTTCTCCATCAGGGCATTCGTCGAAGTCTCCACCTACTCCATCTCCGTCAATATCACCGTCACAAGCATCTCCAATTCCATCTCCGTCCTTATCGCTTTGATCCGAATTAAATACATTGACACAATTGTCTGATTGATCAACAAAACCATCGCCATCAGTATCCACATCAGCGCAACCATCAGCATCGATATCTTCCTCTGGATTTGAAACCCAACCAATCGGTCCTTTGCTACAGGAATCGTTGGTATCTGGAATGCCATCTGCATCATCATCCAAATCTTCCGAATAATCATGGCAGCCATCACCATCATGATCGGTTTCATTGTTTGAAGTCCAACCTATCGAGCCTTCAGGACAATCATCCACATCATCCAACAAACCATCACCATCGATGTCGTCTTCACAGGCATCTCCTTCCCCATCCATATCGTGATCGTTCTGCCCTGAGTTTGCAATGTTTGGACAATTGTCACCACCGTCTACTACTCCGTCGCCGTCTTCGTCCTTAGCATATTGCCAAAGGAAGATATCTGCTTGACCTTCACTGGTATTACTGAAAGTTCCAAATGATGCAGTGCCCCGATAAGTTCCTAACACAATTGGTGAACCATCTCCCCCAATGGCTACGCCTAAACCATTGTCGTCAGCAGGACCGCCGACTGTCATAGCATTCGATAAAGTTCCATTTTGTGAAAATATAAGGAACATGACGTCACTACCACCAGTGGATGTCAAGGTATTCTGGCCGATAGTCAGACTGCCCGACATGCTTCCAACAACTACCTTTTCTCCATTCGGAGTGATGTCCATTGAATAAACGACATCATATCCATTTCCTCCAAATGTCTCTAGATGTTGCCACGTTCCATTACTGTCAATTGCTGCAAGGAATGCATCTATCCATCCGCTGCTTGTTGCATTCAGCGAGCCTGCATTGAGTTTATTTTCAAAATTACCAACTATTGTTGTATCGCCAGAGCCATCAACAGTACAAGAATGGGCGATATCATCTCCAGCGCCACCAGCAATAGTGGCTATTGCAAATTCTCCCGTCTTGTTCAATTGAACGACGTAGATATCGGAGCCCCCCGCGGATTCCAAAATCGTCTCATTAAGCATTAGTGAACCAATGAATGAACCCGTAAACCAAGGTTGCCCCATGGAATCCAAACATGCCCCTCCAAAGGGCTCTATCCCATCAGTGCTGATTCCTACCAAAACCCATTCCCATGTTCCACTATCGTCCATCTTTGCGAAAAAGGAAGAATAGGTATCTGTTCCTGGTAGTTCTTCTGCTCCGATAGAGATCATATCCACATACAGGCCAGAATGGTAAACACTACCATTTCCATCAGTAATGACTGACATTCCTTGAATATCAAAGATGGAGCCAAAACTCTTGGCCCATTGCCAACTACCACTACTATCTATTCTCGCTATCCACCCATTACCATCTTCATCATCAGAAGCCTTACCGAGCGGAGACAGAGTGCCCAATTGCATATTGCAAGCAATTCCCGCCGTACCTAGACAATATGATCCGGTAACATATACAGAACCATCGCGAACATCAACACTGATGTCATTGGCATAATCTATCCCTTCAGAACCTCCAGAAATCAACCATAACCATTCTCCTTGGGAGGAAATCTTGCCGATGTAAAAGTCTTCATCGCCTTGCATATTGGTCGCTTCAACCCCTCCTTCCCCGTATTGCATCGTACTAATAAAAGCACCAACAATGTAAATTGAGCCGTCTGGCCCAACATCGTATCCCCTAATCAAATCGTCTTCAAAGCCTCCCGCGGATAATGACCAACCCGCTTGGTTTCGTGCCGAAGTGAATACATCTTCAAATGCGTTGTCCATTTCGATGTTCTCAGGTTTCTTTTCATCAACTGGTGATGCAATATTCACCAATAAGCAGAATACCAACAAAGTACTGAGAAAGGTTGCCACACGAGTTGACATGGTCCTCCGATTCTCCTTTCCTCCTTGAAACCAATGCACGCGTGTTTTCAACCAATTTCACAGAATTTCATGGATTAATCATTCACAGATTGGTGATGCGGCGGGTTCATGGATGGTCAATCATCCGACAGCATGATGAGTGGGGGTAATGGAGGTTCAAAGAACCGGAAAAGGCGTAGAAAACGCCGACACGGTGGCCCTCCAATAGAAGAAAGTCGCAAACGAAACGCAGAAATGGAAAAGGAAGCGGTGAATAGGGCCATTGAACGATTCAAGATATCGCCCAGACCTATGGCATTCCCCAAAGTCCTTGCAGATCCACAATACATCAATATCGAGTGGCCATCAAATCCTGTTCCACTCAATACTGAGGCGGAAGCGATAGACATAGTTGTCAAGCGTGGTGAGTGGGGGTGGCTACCAGAAGACAGAGTAAACGAAATCGAGAAACGTTGTTCTAAGTTGAATATCAGCCTTGATCAAGCATTGAGTCTGCGTAAAGCCATACTTCAACAAAAAAGTGTTTACAATTTCCAATCCCTGCAACGTAGGGCAATTGAAATGCGCAAACAATACGATGACGGTGAAGGCATTGTGGCTTTATCAAAGAAACATGACTTTCCTCCGATGAACTTGTTTCGGGCAATTTTGAAAGCCAGAGGTTGGTCAAAGAACAAAATCAAGGAGAATCTCCGCAATCCCGAAAATCGGTTGAATGAGCGCGACCTTGAACAATTTCGTAAAGCAGAGGAAGCGGATAGAGTTTCAAATGTAGATCAAAGTGAAACTCAAGAAAAAGCCGAAAGTTTCGAAGATGTTCTATGCGGGTTCTTTGAGAACAAAGGCGTGAGGATTCGTCGCCAACCGGAGATGGTTGCTGAGCAAATGGCTGAGCATGGCAGACCGGTGCGCACTCCAGATTTACTGTTGTTAGATGATGTAAGAATTAATGGCGAGCCTGTTGCATGGATAGATGCAAAACACTACTATGGTTCCGATGTTTCATTTCAACGGAAAAAGACAATCAAACAAATGAGTCGATATATCGAAGAATGGGGTCAAGGCGCGATTGTTTTCAGACATGGATATTGTGAGAATCTGCATATCCCCGGCACTATCTTGCTCGATGCCGCTCCTCTTGAATTATCCAAAACAAATGGTCATTGAATAGAAGTCCTGATACAAGATATTTCGTTATCTGCAAGTATCTTGTCGATTCCGTCTAACTCTTGTGTTGATTCTTCTGCTACAATACAAACTGAAGTTCCTAACATACATGATAATGCTCTAAATCCACTCGGGAGTAAATTCTTGATTTTTTGGAGCAATTCGTTTCTGCGCTTTTCTTCGAGCATCCCGGCATTTTTTGCAAAACAATCTGCCTCATCTAATAACTCCGACCACCTAGATTCATTCCACTCTCCAACTGAAAGTCTCGATAGAGAATCTTCTCCCGCTGCACTAATCGATTTTTGCCAATTTGCATCATCGATGTATGTGCTAGTATGCCTATTCGCTTCAGGGTCCCAACACAGAATTACTTCGCGTTCAATCGAAAATGATACTGCTTTACCAAGAGTCGGTGGTGCGCCTGGTTGTAAACGTAATTCAACACCTCCAACTGATACCGCTAAAACATCCCCCAATCCCGAAGAGTTGCGCCTCTCGATGATATGCGCAATAGTTGCAGGATCGATTGAAGATTCGCTTAATCTAGACAGAGCTTGAGCGCAAGCCAAAGCACCTGCAGCAGACATTCCAAAACCTTGACTCGTGGGTAATTCTAACATCACATCAACGAGATACTCTTTCCCCTCATCAAGCAAGTCTCGAGAAAGAAATTCTTCAAACACATCG
>CAZGIY010000001.1:8857-111763 GCA_964526445.1 uncultured Candidatus Poseidoniales archaeon | reverse complement strand
CAGTGGGCGAGTCAGAATAAGTATTTACTTACTAGTTGCATTGAGAGCCTCTGTTGGGTTATTTCTTTGGGTGAATGAATAATCAGGTATGCGGGGAGGCCCGCGCAAGCGTTATGGTTGTCCGCGTCTGGGACAACCACATGGGTAGATGTCCATATTGCATGGCCAGCACGCTTCCTACAGATGTCATCTGTTACTCATGTGGCAGGGTCACCTCCGGCTCATCTGGAATGGTACAGAGGTCACGTGGAGAATTCATGCGCGGAGCAACTACTGGTGCAAGGGATGGATTGGCGCCTAAGATGCGCCGTTCTCAGGCCAAGATGAGACGTAGGCATAAGGGCAAGAAGAAGAATGTGGTTCTGGTCATTGCCGTCGCCTGCGTGTTCATGTTCACACCTGCGCAAGAGCATCTGATGGTATTCTGGCATGAGTTGCAGGATGAGATCATGCAGAAGTTGTTCCGTTCCTTTGAATATCCGATAGAGGTGGAGTACACTCTACAGCAACAGATTGAGATTTCAAATGCTCCAGGCGCAGCCTTTGCGGCGACGTTTACTCAACATGTGTCTTTACCACCCCAAAGGACCAGTACCAATACCTTGGGTTACCACTTCCAGTATGAATCGTCATCCGGTGCAGATCCAATGAGTTCTACATTGTTGCAGGATGTCCGTTCGATGACCGTACATTTGAATGGGCAGAGTGTTGACATCTTATGCGATGGTTGTGAGTCAAAACTTGAAGCAGAAGCTCTAAACATCGATGGTGATTTATTGTATTGGGATCACGGTACTGGCACTTGTTCATTTGGTCCATGTCTGAAGTGGGAGTCTTCGCTGCAGCCAGGTGAGACGAAAGTACTGCGTATTGAATATGATTTGTGGGGCCGTTCATTCACATGGTGGACCACTGGAGATATCCCTGGCAAGGTTGTTGGCAAGTCCTTTGCAATCTCAGAAGAGACCAGTGGTGGTTTCGGAGATATTATTGAGAGGGGGTCGGGGGTTTGGCATACGGCCTATGGACAATATGCTAAGTGGAATGAGCGAACAGGTATTGGAGCTCAGAAGTACGGGACATGGGCCATCGATGGAACTGAGGCGGCTAACATCAAGTCGACTGCTAATACGATAACCAGTACTTTGCCCGCAGATAAGCAGGACAATGTCTTCTCATTTGCCAAGGCGACATTTGATTGGATGCGAGAGAATCTGCCGTACGATTCCAATGCACCGGTCGATGGTTCTCGAAGTGGGCCATTGTGTATTCAAGAAGGATTGGGCGATTGCGACGAGCAATCCAACGCATTCATGAGTATTATGAGGACCAAGCAAGTCCCAACTTGGTATGAATTTGGAGCATTGACCGGAGTTACCTACGAGGTTTGGGAGTCGCATGCTTGGGCCAATATCATGATACCCTACAGTGATGAATGGTGTGCATCCAAAAAGATCACCTTGGATACGTGTTTCGTGCTTGGAAGTGTTGATGTTGTCAATTCCAAGTGGTTGCTACATACTCCAACAGCCTTCACCAACTACATCGAGACCTCTAGCCCTCCAACTGGTTCGAACATCAATGAGTACTATCAGTCCCTCTCGGGACAATGGGATCCTACAGCCATCGCTAGAACTGTTCACTGGCAAACCACATCTGGTCCTTCGATGCCAAGCGGAACATTCACGGTGGGATGAGATTGAGCCCGTTCAACGGGGTGATGAATTGCGAATTGTGATTGCAGGAGCAGGACGTAGCGGCTTGGAATTAGCTAAGTCTCTATTGTCGGAAGACAAACCAGTCGCTTTGATTGATAATGACCCTCGTGCTATCAAGATGGCACAAGGAGTTGATTGTCTAGTGGTTCATGGAGATGCAACTCAGCGCAAGGTGTTGATGGAAGCCGGAATCAACGAGGCAAGTGTTTTCATAGCGGTCACAGATTCAGACGAAAGAAACATCCTCGTTTGTTCTCTTGCACGACACGCACACCGTATCAGTTCTGAAAAGGATTCAAGTAGACTGATGACCATCTGTAGAGTCAATAATCCTAATTTCATGCGAGAAGGAAGAGAGGGGCATCTCAAGAAGTGGGCAGGTGTTGATAGAGTTCTACATCCCGTAGATGGTTCTGTAGAGCGTCTCAAGACGGGATTGCGGATGACTTGTTTTGACGAAGTCATTCCTTTTGGAGATGGAGCATATATCCTCGAGATGGAGATAACAAAAGATGCACAGGATCTTACATTTACATCTCTTGAAGAAGTCTCTCAAAGAATCAGCGATATGCCTATCATTGTTGGAATGAAGAGACCCGGCGATTCTCCATATATTCCAACAAAGCACACTCAATTATTGCCAAAGGACAAGGTTGCAGTTGCGGCTATAGGAAAAGATTCATTCATTAGGGTTGTAAGATTGTTTGGACACGATGAGGTGGATTTCACCTCCACTCCTAGGGTTGCAATATTCGGTGCTGGTTTGGTCGCTCGAAGAGTTGCAGCATCTTATCTCTCAGATGGATGTATAGTGACTGTTATTGAATCTGATCTTACTAAGGCAAATGCACTTTCAGGAACCTCACTAGGCGCTAACTCAAATCTTGATATCATCAATGGAGACCATAACGATCCTGAGTTATTGGGTGAAATTGAATTGGCAAGTCACGATGTAGCAATAGGTGCTTTGGATAATGATAATGCTAGCATTGCTGCTGTGTTACTAGCAAGTGAGTTGGGAGTTTCTCGAACAGGTTTGATTCTATCAACATCTGACATGGTAAGCGTAGTCAAAAAGATGGGAATCACATTTGCTGTTGATAGAAATCGAGTAACTGTCGATCAGATTCTTGCAGCCATTCATGAGCGATTGACTGGGGTATATGGAGTATTGTCGACAATACCCGATATTGTCGGTATTTGTTTCCGCATAAGAGCAGGCTCTCAATACGTTTCTAAGGTAGTGGATGACCTTCCATTGTCTGGTAACGTAGTGATCGCTTTCTTGCAACGACCATCGGATGATGGAAAAATGATGACTTTGAGGCCTTCTGGGGATCGAGTATTACAACCTGGAGATCGAGTTATCATCTTCGCCCCTCCGGAGAGGGTGGATGAGATTGAGCGTCGACTAGGGAGTTGAAGCAATGCGTCGTGATGTGGTCGCACTGATTGTAGGTTGGTCATTGTTGGCCTTGTGCCTACCTTTGTTCGTGGCACTGATGGCAACAGTATTTCTCGACGATTGGAAGTTGGCGATTCAGGCTTTCTTACCATCGTTGATGATATCAGGAATATGGGGGTTATTGATGCTCCGGGGTTGGGTGAGAAGTGACACCGATGAACGGCTTAGAGATCGAGAGGCATTTGCTGCAGTTGCACTTTGTTGGCCTGCTGTGGTGGCAATTGGAGCCTTGCCATTTTGGCTTTCAGGCGTATTCATAGGGCCGTTTACTGATGATGCACAATTGATTGATATCTTGAGAGGTGGAGTTAACAGTTGGTTTGAGTCGATGTCAGGGTTCACTACAACTGGAGCGACTGTCATCGATGATAGTATGAGTCCCGCTTGTATGGTGGCAGTAGTAGAGGACTGTATCAATTCTCAACCTAGGGGTTTGTTACTTTGGAGAAGTTTGTCCCAATGGGTGGGTGGTATGGGGATAATCATGCTTGGTATGCTCTTGCTAGCGAGAGTTTTGGGAGGTGGAATGAGTCTTGCGAGAGCAGAGTTGACCGGACCATCATTGTCTAGGTTGCGACCTAGAATTAAAGAAACGGCCTTGTTATTGTGGGCAATCTATCTTGGTTTGACAATCCTCGAGATGATCTTGTTATTTTTTGTTGGAGATATGAACATCTTTGATTCCATTAACCATGGATTGACAACTATGCCGTCTGGTGGTTTTTCAACTCATGATGATAGCATTGGATATTTTGATTCGGTAACTATCGAATTGATTATCGTGATGTTCATGATTTTGACTGGAATCAATTTCAGTCTCTTGTATTTCTTGACCCGCCGTCAATGGGGTAAGGTGTTCCAGGATGAGGAATTCAAGTGGTATTTCAGTATCCTATTCGTCGCAATTGTAAGCTGTGCACTTGCTCTGTCCCTCACTGGCATGGCGGGACATGCCGATTCTGTCAGGAAAGCACTCTTCCAAATCGTTTCAATTGGAACCTCTACTGGTTATTCTTCAACTGATTGGGTGCCATGGCCTGTTTTCACTCACATATTGCTATTCTTCCTGATGGTTGTGGGTGCGTGTGCAGGTTCCACTAGCGGGGGTTTGAAGATATTGAGAATCAATCTATCATTAAAGGTCGCAGGTAGAGAACTTGAGAGGATTGCAACGCCGAATCAGGTGAAAACAATACGAATGAATGGCGAACCAATAGAATCTGATAATATTGCACTAGTAATTGGAATGTTGATCGTTTGGGTCGGCTTATTCATGATTTCAACCTTAGTTATGGCAGTATTCATGCCTGATAGTGACTTCATCACAATCATCTCAGTAATTGCCTCTTCATTAGGAAATACTGGACCTGCACTGGGTGCTTATGGCCCTAGTGCCACATGGGCATCGATGTCAAGTCTAGCATTATTGTGGACTTCGATATTGATGTGGTTTGGCAGGCTGGAATTATTGACGGCCTTGATTTTAATGCATCCGAGAACTTGGAGGTCAGAAGAAAAGTCAGAGGAGAAGTTAACACGAAGGGCTTTGAAAGCATTCAAGGATTTATTCGGTAAGGAAGAGTGATTAGAATAGAGTTCTTTGTGCAGGATCCTTGATTTCTTTTTCCTCAACCACTTCTTCTTCCATAGGTAATTCCTCACTTAGGATTGGATTCGCTATTCTTTCTTGAATTTGGGCATCATATCTTTTGATCAAGTCCTTGGTACTGGTTCTACTCGCAGGCAATCCACATAACATTGCATGCTCATCTCCACTCAGCCCTAGAGAAAGGCTGATTGTGAAATTATTGGCATCGTTATCGGGATGGTCATATGCATGTATGGCTGACAGAATAGGCATCAATTCACGTTGAACTGCATGTTTCGATGCATCACTCGTCTCTGCCAACTTTTTCAAGATACCTTGCCTCCTCCAAACTTGGTTGTTTCGACGGAGGAATTCCGGGTAGGTGGCGCGAATTTTGTCTGGAATTTCTGTTCGAGTACATACTGCAGACAAGATGCCCAATTGCCCGCCCCAATACCAACTTCGATATGCTCTGTTATGGAAACGAACAGGAAGAGCGAGATCTGCACGGGCTAGGGAACGCGCACCTCGCTCGATGGCAGAAGTATTCTTGAACAGTGAAGAATTATTCCATGAAACCCAGTTGACCAAGTCATCGGGCGATGTGTCTAGATTTGGGCCAAGTTTCTTTGCCTCTATGGAATCTCTGCATCTATAGAGGCGGTCAAGGCCGGGAAAACTACCGAGGTGTTGATCTCTAGTTGCATTGTTGATGTATAATCGAACGGCAGAGACATGGATGTGTCCAGAATTCCCAACCGATATCGCCTGGAGATCTCTGACCAAGGCTCTGATGTCACCTGGGTTATTTTTGACCAAGATGTCTAAGCCTTCGGGATCTATCGTCATGGACTCGGATTGTAGTATGCGGCGAGCAATATTTCGTAAATCATCAGATTTAACGCGCTCAAATCTAATAATTTCAACCAAACGCGAGAATCTGCTACGTGCTTCAGCCCAACCTGAACCCCTGCCCCATAATCCCATTTCGTCATTACAGGCAAGAACAACTGGATTCTTTGTGCTTTGAAGTAATCGCAGTAACTCTGCCTTCCCTCCTCGATCTCCAGCACTGGTTACTTGAGCAGCAGTTGTTTCTTGACTCTGCATCATCTGATTTATCCTCTCTTCACCCATCTTTGCCAGCCCACCCTGTATGTGGTCGACTTCATCGAGTAATACCAGTGTCTTACTCTGCTTACCCGTATTGAACAAAGAGTGGTGCATCGCTCCTTGTGTAGCAGCCTTGCGAATAGCAGCAGCGTTTCTTGCATCACTTGCATTGAGTTCTATAATGTCCCAACCGCGGTCCAAGGAAATGGCTCTAGCCATGCTCGTCTTCCCAACACCTGGGGGGCCAATGAGTAAGATTCCGCGTTTACTAGGCCTTCCACGTTCCCAATGATTCAACCATTGCTCAATTTTTCGCCGTGCCTTTTGGTTACCTACTAGCAATGCTTCACTAGCCGGCCTGTATCTTTCTGCCCAATCGGTGGCTTGGGCTGGAGGCATGGTTGGTTGTTTGCGTCGACACTCCTTGAAGGTTGAGCATCATTCGAAGAGAGAATTCAATTTTCCATCTCTAATGTGGAGGGTGATGTCGTCTATGTTACACCGAATCTGCTTTTGGTCGTCTCTTCGGCGAATCGTTGCGGTGCCGTCATCCAGACTCTGATGATCGATGGTAATACACCATGGAATACCAACCTCGTCAGCTCTAGCATATCTCCGACCGATGCTGCCAGAAGCATCGTGACTTGATTGAATTCCATTCATTGAACAAAGGCTTGCATGGAGATTCAATGCTAATTCACCCATCCCATCTTTCTCCATCAATGGTAGAACCGCAGTATCTATAGGGGCAACTGATGGAGATAAAGAAAGCACAGAATATTGTTCTCCGTTTTTCTCTTCTTCAGTCCAAGCATGGTCCAATAGATGCCAAATTATTCGGTCGATTCCGAATGCCGGTTCAACAACGTGTGGAATAAACCATTCTCCATTTATTGTCTCATTGATATCTTGGATTTTCACATGTTCTTGTTGTACCTCGACGATAGATGAATCGGGCAAAGTCAGTTCGAAAGGATAGGAAGTTGGTGGCTCATCCATCTTTTCCAAAGCCTCTTTCACTGCACCTGCTTGAGATCTGAACACAGGACCTGCTGTTGAACCATCGATAGTGACCAAGGTTCTTTTGCTCTGAACTGGCTCGGGCCAATCTCTCCATGCTCGCAATCTTTGACCGGTGTAATTCTCGTGTGCCTCGAGGTCGTAGCATCCTCTGTGGGCAATACCTACACACTCAATCCAACCATAAGAACCTAGAATCTCTGCATCCCAACAATCGCTTGCATAGTGGGCCATTTCGGTTGATTCATGCTGTCTGAATCTTAGCTTTGTAGCATCTATTCCCATGTGGACCAATAATTCTGCAGTACTGGCCATGAACCAAGCAACGCTTGGATGTCTGATGATACCATCATCAAGTGCTTGCGGGATGGTTGTGTTGATTGCATCAGAAGAATCCGGTACTAAATTGAATTTCATATTTGACCATTTTGAGAAATCATGCTTACATTGCTCTTCTGGATCGATGAAGTATTCCAGTTCACCCATGTTGAACTCTCGTAGTCTGATCATCCCCTGTCGAGGGCTTATTTCATTTCTATAGCCTTTTCCGATTTGAACTGCACCGAATGGTAAGCGTTGTCGGAAATGGCGGTAAAGAACTGGAAAATTGGTGAACATTCCTTGTGCAGTTTCAGGCCTGATGAATGCCTGCCTGCCACTAGAACCAGCGCCCAAGGTCGTTGAGAACATCAAGTTCTGTGCTTCAATCTGGCCCCACTCTACAGCGCCACAATCAGGGCATACAGGATTCTTTGAAGCGATTTCATTACCTAACTCTTCCATCGATAGGGAATCTGGATTAGAATGAAGTCCTTCCAAAAGATGGTCCGCTCTGCTGGCTTGTTCACAAGCAAGACATGAGACTACGAAATCGCTGAATTCACCAACGTGTCCACTCGCCTCAAGAACAGAAAATGGAGTTACTGTGGGACAACTGATCTCGACGATATCCCTCTGAGATAGCCAATGGTTTAACCAAATCTGATTCACCTTGTTTCTCAAACGTCCGCCTAGTGGACCGAAATCATACATTCCCGCAGCGCCACCATGAATCTCAAATGCTGGAAGAATGATGCCCCTGCGTTTCAGCATGGAGTTTAGCCGTTCAAGCCTATCGCGGTCCGCCTGAGTCATACCTCTCCCGATTACAACGGATGACAACAGGCCTATGAAACTGACTTGATTGGCCAGAAGAATCCTACGTTTTGTCAACTTGTAATAAAACAAGAATATGTATTGAGTTTGATGATTGTATCTGCAATGAAGAGTTTAATGATGTCTTATGAATGGTTGTGTATACGAATAGTTGAAATATTGCTTCATTCCGACTGCGCGCCACCATCATTGAGGAATGAACTATGGCTGCAATAGAGTACCTCGACTCACCAAGTAATCGTGTAGAGTTAGTAGAGAGGCTGAGCCCACCTGTGCGGAATTGGTTCGTAGACACATTTCCAGATTTTACCGACCCCCAAAAGTTGGCAATTCCAGCAATCATGGATGGTCGGCATCTATTACTCTGTTCACCTACCGGTTCTGGTAAAACCTTGACAGCATTCCTAACCATAATCGATCAATTGGTCAGGTTGTCATTGAACAAGGATTTGGAAGATAAGGTGTATGCAGTATACATCTCACCAATTAAAGCACTAGCCAATGATATACAAAAGAATCTCATTAAACCATTGAAGGAAATCAAATCTAGATATCTTCCTGATCGGGCACAAGACATCAGAGTTGGATTGAGAACTGGAGATACTTCGCAATCTGAGCGTCAGAAAATGTTGAGAAAACCCCCTCACATCCTGATTACTACGCCTGAGAGTATGGCAATCGCTATCGCGAGCAAGCGATTTCAGCCAATTGTTGAATCCGTTCAGTGGTTGTTGATCGACGAGATGCATAGCCTCGTGCCGAGTAAAAGAGGCACTCATCTTGCACTTACAATTTCGCATTTGGACACCATCTTGATGAACCCGGTTCAAAGAATCGGTATTTCCGCTACGATGGAGCCTTTGGAAACAGTAGCTGAGTACCTAGTCGCATCGGATGACGACGAATCTCGAGATGGCGAGGTAGGGGTGTGCATTGCCAAAGTTTCTGGAGCAAGAGAATTGGATCTTGATATTGTATTATGTTCAAATAGATTCAGCGATTTACCACTAAAGGATATTCTCGACCGTAATGTTGAGATGATTAAGGATTTCATCGAGGCTCATAACACTACTTTGGTATTCGCGAATACTCGAAAAATGACCGAAGAATTGGTTCAGAGATTGAAAGTCTTGGGCTTAGCTGATTTGGTTGCTGGTCACCATGGTTCTATGGATAAGAAGATCAGATTGGAGGTAGAAAATCAACTCAAGAATGGAGAGTTAAGAGCAGTAGTAACTTCTAGTTCACTTGAAATGGGTATCGACATCGGTAGCGTTGACATGGTGGTACAGATTGGCTCACCTGGAGATATATCTACTGCCCTGCAGAGGATTGGAAGAGCAGGGCACCATGTAGGTGGGATCCCACGCGCTAGATTCCTACCCCAAAGCGTCGATGATCTAATTGAATTAGCCGCGCTGCAAGCCGCGATTCAGATAGGTGATATGGATGAATTGACCTTCCCTCAGAATTGTCTTGATGTTCTAGCCCAGTTCGTTATCGGGCAGGTAATAATTGAGGATAGAGATATCGATGAGATATTCGAAGTAATCAAATCTACATGGTCCTATAGAACGCTCGATTATGACGATTATATTGAAGTTCTCGATATGCTGGAAGATGAGCGTAGGATATGGGTTGATTGGGAAGAGAACCTATATGGGAAGCGAGGATATTCCAGAATGATTTACTATACTAATGTCGGTACAATCGCTCCGGATAACAACTACTTGGTATTCAATCAAGATGGTAGTATTCTAGGACAGTTATCTGCATCCTTCGTTGCAAATCTACGAACTTCCGATGTCATTCTATTGGGAGGTTCGACCTACAGAGTAAACTCGATTCAAGGCAGTAGGGTTAACGTGAATCCAGTCACAGGACACAGACCAACAATCCCTTCATGGTCGGGAGAATCTCGTTCCAGATCCAAGGAATTATCTTCTCACCTCCTTGATTTGATTCACAATTGTGTTGTTTGCCTGCGCAAGGAAGAAGACCCGAAGGAGGTTCTGACCAAGGTTTACGGATTGTCAGAACAGGTTTCTACAGCCATTGCAAGATACCTCAGGGAACACATTATCGATACTTTCCAAGTTCCTGAACCAAACCGTTTGTTGGTTGAACAAATCATCGGGGGAGTCCCAACATATCTAATCACAACTTGTCGCGGTAGGGCATTCAATCAAGCTCTAGGGTATTTCATGGCTGGTTTGGCCCAGTCTCAAGAGATCCATGTCATCGAGTTATCTTTCGACGAAAATGGAATCTTGTTCAAGACCAGCAATGAGGTAGATCCTGGAGACATGTACGAATTATTCCAGACTCAAAGCCATATTGAAACCATTGAGAGATACGTCATTACTACTCAATTATTCGCAAAGCGTTTCCGAGAGGTAGCAGGGCGTTCGATGATTATTCCACGTAGAATCGGAGCGGACGAGGTGAGCCCGCAACAATTCCAACAGAAGGCTGAATCTCTTTTGACCAAGCATCGGACTTTGCAAGATAGTTTGTTGATTCGCGAGGCAAAGAACGAAATTTTTTGGCAAGATATTGATATCAAAGGTTTAGAGGAATTCTTGGACCGATCGAAGGATGAAGATGTAAGGTTGGTTCACACAAAGGTAAGCCTTCCTTCAAAGATTGGAATGAGCCTATTCATGTCTTCGTTTGAGGACCTTCTTTCGATGCGCACAAGGGCCTATCTGATTAACGACATGGATCCGAAGATATTGATGCGTCTTTTAGGCCGTAGGGCGCTTGCAACTGAACTAACCAAGGAACAATTGGACTCATATTATCTCGATAAGGTACCGGTTCCTAACAATACAGGTAGTCTCTTACACCTCATGGAACATGGAGGGGGTCTATCCAAGGAATTGTCGAATCCTCTATACAAAGAGAAACTAAAGGGCATTGATGTCGATGTAATCAGAGAATGGGTCATTGAGTTAGCAAAGAATGGCAAGATAACAAAGATCGAGGGAACTGGGAACAGCGACATAGATGGTAAATGGTTCAGTCAATATATGTCGGAGATTCATGGGACACTAGGAGTTCTAGCCAGCAATGGAGGTCGAGAAATTGATGATCTCAGAGACCTATATGCAGGTGGTTTGGAATTCAAGGTAGCGAGTAAATTTGATGGAACAAAGGTCCTAGAATGGAAGCAACAGCCAATCGGAGATGCTCATGAGGCGTTACGTGTCAAGATAATCGAGATGCTTGGAAGCGAAGGCCCTCAAGTTACTAGCGCGATTACCACGAGGCTACCATTCCCTGAAACTCAGATAGAAACTATTCTACATGAATTGGAAATTCGCAATGTCATTTCTGTAGGATTCTTCCGTCAGACAGAGGATGCAGAATACATTCTCAAAGTCGACGAACACCGAATTACTGGTGGCGAAGAGGATGTTATTGAATATCGTTCTTTACAGAATTTGGTACTCCAGAAGTCATTTACCAAGCACAAGGATTTGTTCGATGCTTTCGATGACCACATTTTGTTCCAGAAACAGCAAGAATTGCTCTATAGAGTAGAGGATTTCAGGTTTGCTGATTGGAAAGATCTGCAATTGGATTCAGATGTCGTAATGGGTCGATTATTGCACAACCGGGTAGGCTATACCACAATTGCTAATCTACCAATGTTACTTGGCCTTAGACCCGAGGCTTGGCTTAACGCCCTTGACAGAGAATTGCTTTCAAAGATTCATCCTGGTGAATTGATAACTCGACAAGAAATACTCAGGGATTATCCGAAAGGAGAGGAGCACCGAGCTCTACAACGCGACCTCAAGAATAGTCTGGCTAATCTTGAGAGGCAATTAGTGGTAGTCAAACAATTCGAGGAGAGAGAAGGTCGTCGCCGCCGTATGACCTACTATCGTAGGGTGGTTGAGAAGCCGATGGAGTTTGAAGATGCATTGCTTGAACTAATCAGGAGAAACGGTCCGGTTAAATCTCATACTCTACGTTTCTATGTGTCTCATTCTATAGAATTGTTGGCTATGGCTCTTCGCAACCTAGAGGCTGAAGGAAAAATCGTTCGTGTTGTAGCACTACAACCGGAGGCTACAGATTTCTATTGTATTCCCGAAGAGTCTCAGAGTTTGCGCGCTCCAAGCAGGGAAGACAGAACGGTAAGAATACTTACTCAATCAGATCCATATTGTTCGCGGTTTATTTGGGAAGTTCGTTCCAAATTGAAGTCTGGATGGTATTTGCCAGTATTCAAGGGCGTTGACCCAATTGGAAAGATTTTGATGTACAGAGTCAATGATTACCTTGAGATAAAGGACCTACATGTCCCCTATGCCTATCTCGATGAATTCTGTGAAGCCTTTGAAATATTATTGGATAATTGGGGTGATCAGTTGATCGATGTAGCAATTATGTCAGCGTTCAATGGTGAGGCGATTAGCGAACTCGACGAAACGACCTATGGCGCGCTTGAATCGATAGGTTTCAAGAAGGCAGGAGAGAGATTGATTCGCGGGGGAATAATTGATCCTAAGCCGCGTGAGTTAGCCGAGCGGGCACTTTTCTTCAAACACCATCTACATCAATCATCTAGGCTAGAGAATGAGACTCAAGCACTGGGTACTGTGTATGAGATTCGCGACGATTTTGCTTTACGAGGACGTAGCGAATTATATCGCGTTGATCTCAAGAGTATGGCTACAGCAAAGCAATTGCATATGGGTATTAATCTCAGAGGTCATCAAGTATGGGCGCCATTGGATCATTTCCGGCAATTAGTTTCAATTCGTGGTCTTGAACCTGATGAAGATTTGTGGGATGTGTTAGAATTCTTTGACAACAACTCAGACCCTTCATTATTCATGGAGAGAGCAGCGATGAAGCGTGCAGCCTTCCGTAAGTTGATTCAACCTTTACTTAGATCGGGACATTTGGTACAAGATTATCGTTCTGGATTCAAGACTGTCAATCCGATAATGAACAGCGACCGAGCAATTTTGCGTAAGGAGTATCTCCGTAATATAGTCAAGGACTTCCCTGTATTGACATTGAAGCAATTCCAAAGATTATCTGGAACTCCGTTCAAACCAGAAGAGTTGAAATCTGTCTTGCAGGAATTCGAACAGGATGGCACTTTAATCAAAGGATTCCTCATCCATGATTTGCACGAAGTGTGCTGGGGCCGCAAGGAGTTGTTAGAAGAGGCTGACGGAATACCGCCGATAAGGGATTTCGTATTACCTCCTTCAGATAATCTCTCTCCCTATTTTTCTGATATTCTCAGGCAAAGATTCGGATTCGGATCAGCCTATTTGGTATTCCGCAATGCAGAGGCAGTTGCGGCTTTCAAGGCAAATACTAGGGAGAAGATAATCGAGGTCACTGATTTCGTCGGTGAAGAAAGTGGATGGCGTATAGTCAAAGAGTTTGCTTGGGAACATCAAATGCCTCTCAAGACTAAACTACGTATCGGTGGAAAGAAAGTTCGGTGACTTGTAAAATGCTTCAACCACCCCATTCATATGTCGAAATTCATGGCACTTTAATGCGCAACATTATTCCCCAAGCGTTTTCAGCCAAGAACATGAATACCAGCCGCTGCGATGTCGGATTCCTATCGATTGGATTGATTCTATTGATGCTACTTGCACCAATGACTGCGGTCTCCGATAGTTTGGTAGGCCCTTCAATAGTAGCTACTTCTAGCGCTTCTGCCAGAGATTCGGGAGAGAATTCCAGCAATGAAACTCATGCGCTCTCTATTTTAGGGACCTATGATAATCCAGCCAATGGGCACCGTTATCATTTGCTTGAATCGGCTAATCGTTCGGCAAGTTCTGCTACTGCCCAATCTTTGGGTGGTCAGTTAGTCAGCATCGACGATGCTGCTGAAAATCAGTGGGTTGTTTCAACCTTTACTTTTTGGAATGGCACTCCAAGACACATATGGCTAGGCCTGTCCGATGCTGGAAAGGAAGGTTTCTGGCAATGGGATGCAATGCAACCGAGTTGGTATCGAAATTGGGATGATACTCAGCCTAGCATGGGACTGGGAGAGGATTATGCTTACATCTCTTCAAATACTGAAGAAGGAGTTCAGATAGGGTTCTGGGCCGACAGTGTTGATAATCCAGAGGATTTGACTATACATGGACTGGTAGAAGTTGGAGGTGGACTGGATTATGCTATTCTGCTGCCCGAAATAGAAGAAGAGTCAGGTGATTCAGAGGCTTATGCAATCATTTCAGAAGTCGATGATGTGGATATTTCGACAGCACTTACTTTGGAAGTTAGAGTTATGCCCGAAAATGTGGAAGGAACTCAATTTATCATGATGAAGGGAGATTATGGATGGGGGATGCAGTTGACCGATGGAGTACTGCATTATGCCAATGACTACGCAATAAGAAACCACCCTTCAGCAGAAGGTGTTGAAATGGTTGAGAATGAATGGGCGCATCTTGCAATTACCGTTGAAGAGGGAATAGGCGGCGCATTCTGGATTGATGGTGAAAGAATAGCCAATATCAGTGCTGATGATGCAGTTATTCCAGCAGGAGATTTTGGTAGTAATTCCTGTTTCCAGAGCGGTGAGGATTGCGACGAGTTCTATATTGGCCGACAAGGTGCAGGGTGTGATTGTAATCACTACTTCGGAGTATTAGATGACGTCAGAGTTTGGGATAGGGCGCTTACTGAGCAGGAGATATCTGATGCACATACAGGACAAGGTCCAGCGACTAATCTTGCTCCTCTATTGCATCTTGATTTTGATGAAGGAACTGGAGATTCATCTTGGGATGATATCTCGCAACTAGAGTCTACATTCCATGGTATTGTATGGGTTGACCTTGATGGGGAAGAATTGAACAACCCAATTGAATTACAGAATGGCGATGAATTCTGGAGCCTTTCTGGTAAGGAAGGAAGCACTTACATCTACTGGATTGATGTTCCCGAGCGCGTCCAATTCATGAATATTGAATTCTGGGGATGGGATGGCGAGGCGGTCATGTATGTCCGCAAGGGCGCAATTCCAAACGAACACAACAATGATTACACATCAGGTGAAAAGAATGGCCGTTTCGACGATATAATATCTTGGGGATTAGGCAACTATGCTTGGCCTGATGAGGGCGTATACTGGGTAGTCATTGAGGGAGAGACCCAATTCGATCATTACTCTTTGGGAGTTTGGTGGAATGAGGTCCCTGCTCCACCTCCATTGGACGAGATGACTGAATTGAACAACGGTATCCCCGTTCCTGACCAGGACATTAGCACTAGCGAAGTTTCCTATTACTACATTGACCTAGACGAAGCCGTCGATCTAATTGAGATTGAAACCTATGGTGGAAGTGGGGATGCTGATCTCTATGTCGCATATGACGCGGATCCAGCTGAATGGCAAACCGGAGATATGTGGGATGATTGGGGCGCTGAATCAGAAGGTCGTCAAGGCGGCCCAAATCAAAAGAATCCTGGATCGTCTCAGGAAAATCAGAGGTATGCAAACTCCAAGGGACCTGATAATGATGAAAAGGTCATTCTCATCGCACCTATGCAAGGAATCTGGTACATCGCTGTAGAGGCATTTGAGAAAGTAAGCGACTTGAATATCGTTGCTCGTTTCACTTATCCTCCAGCCAATGCTGACCCTGTAAATTCCATTGAGTTACAATCAGGTGTTCCATATGCACCTGTGTCTGGCAATTCTCATTCATTCAGGCATTTCCATATCAACACAAGTTTCGATGTCGATAGATTGGAGATTCAATTAGATGGAGGAACTGGTGATGCTGATTTGTTTTTGAGCATGAATGATGTACCAAGTAAGGAGGATTATGATGCAGTTTCATCAACTTTTGGTAATGATGAATTCATCTATGTTAATTCGCCTCTTGTAGGGACTTACCACATTATGGTCTCAGGATGGTCAGGATTCGATGGAGCCACAATTACTGCATCATTTACTGATAATTCCGATTATGTCCCTGAAATTAAACCAATCAAACTGTTCAATGAAGAACCAGTACACAATTTGAGGGGAGATGATGGACAAGAGTTGTTGTTCTATGTGGAACTAGAATCTGGTGTTGATAGTTTCAGTATTTCATTGACAGGAGGCTTTGGAGATCCGAATCTTTTCGTGAAGAGCGACTCAGATGAATGGCAATCTACAGGTCGACAAACTTGGGAATCGGTGTGGATTGAGTCACCAGATGAAGGGAGGTACGACATAACAGTCATCGCTGGTTCGGATTTTGAAGGGACTTCGATTGTTGCATCTTGGTATGACTGGGGCACTCCTGACCTCCCTGAAGTTCCTCCTGATGTACTTGTAGATTGTAAGGAAACTGCTAATTTCTTTATGGAAATATTCGACTTCAATAGTGATGGAGTAGTTGATGAAGATGAATATTTTTCCGGATTCGATGACGATGTGTGGGAAGACGATTGGGAAGACGATTGGGATTTTGATGAAGGGGATAAGGAAGACTGGGATGAAGACAAATCAAAGGATACGTCAGGACGTCAGAGAGGTGGCGATCAATCTTCAGACGACTTGAGGGAGCCTGTTTCTGATGATGATGTCTTCATTCTTATCGACAGTGATGATGATGGAGAGTTAACTTACAACGAATTGCTTCTATACGCTTGCTCCTGTTCTGTTGAATTGGAAATGGCGCAGGAATTGTATGTGCCAATGGATGAAGATGAATTTGCTGTATTCAATTGGAAGAACGAACTTAAGTTCGAGGAATTGGATAGAAATAGCAATGGCCTAGTCGACTTTGATGAATTTGAGAATGCCATGGACAGTTGTGAAACCACATGGGATCCATTTGACCTAAACGATGGTAAGGATGGAAGCAAAGACGATTCAAAATCCGAAGATGATTCGGGAGAAGGAATACTTGGTACGGATTATCTAGCTAATATTGATGAAGAGGTAGTATACTCTGTTGCAATCGGTGTTGCAATTCTAGTCATTCTACTTCTTGCATTGGCTTTTGCCCAGGCAAGAAGGGGAGTTGAAGCTGAGACTTGGGGAGATATGGAAAGTGACATCATCTCTCGCCAGACTGATGCAATGCTGAGTGGTGCATCACCACCTTCGTTAGTACTAGATAGTGATCCTGTAATCGAAGCACCAGTAACATCTCCGACCCCATCGATTGAACCTGATAATAACCCCTCAACACCCATTTCTGGTGTTGATATGGGGGATATGTTGAACGATCTTGGACTCGAGGATGGGCCTAGTTCGACAGTATCTGCCCCTCCTTCTCACATCATGGGTTCACTACAGGCAGATGGTAGTGAGACTCTGGAGTGGCCATCTAGTAGTGGAAACCACTTCACTCGCAGTAGTTTTGATGCTCCGTGGTCACCTCGTTGAGGTTGATTTTTGTTTGCCAACTATTGGTTGCATCAATCTCAAGACATGTGAATGCATCTTGGGTAGCAGTTCAAACAATACAAGCGCCATCAAGAACATGGCGAATAATGCAGCGATTTTGGCTAGGTAAGCGTGCGCGAAATGGAACATGTCCATTCCCAGCCATTGCCAGTTTGGATATGCCCCATGCAACCAGATTATTCCAGCATTACGGAAAATATTGAGGATATGTATAGTTGGGATTGTAATCAACAATGCTCTAGCTCTTCGTCTCCAAGGGGCTTTCAATGCGACAACTGCTCCAACGAAGATAATCATCGATTGCAATGCAGTACATGCTAGAACGAAGTTGATGCCAATACTCTCTCCACTTGCATTGAGTAATTCGGTATGGAATGTGTGCTCTGATAACGGCTCGAACATGAACCATTTGTTACCTTGCCAATCTGCCCATGCTACCTCGGTACCATCGCCTAGAGAAACATTGGTTTCTCCAAGTTGAATATTTCCGCCCCCGCTCCAGCGCATGAATACAGCAGTTTGCCAAGCGACAAACCAAATTGCCAAGACATTCAACCATGGGACTCGATCAACTAACATGTATGGTAATCCTGCCCAAAGCACCATGCCTCGGAACCATACTAACGCATCGTCCTCAACGCTGGAATATCCCTTCAATTCCCAGCGAGCTAATACTACACCTATTGGTAATGCAGCGGCGGTCATTATGATCAATACAGTATCCCATATGGCGATATAGGACCCAATTGTTGAGGTGAAATGCGCCCCCATTAGCACCCATCCGGCTGCTGCAACCAAGGAACGTGAACCTGAGCGTGAATGGAAGCCCCACGCTAAGCATGCAAGACCTGCTCCTGCAAGTAATGTGGATAGCATCGGAGTGTCCATCACTGCCAACGCCTGAAGACAACCTGTATAAGTGGTTGTAGCGAGGGTGCATCGAGTGAGATGGCAGAATTCGATGCGCGCGCCTTTGCGGAGTCTTACCTTGTTGACTTACAAACTGCACTTTCGAAATTGGATCTTACCCCTATTCACCTCTTCGCAGATGCTGTGGAAGAAGTAATGGATTCAGGTGCAACCATACACTTCATTGGCAATGGTGGCAGTGCTGGAACTCCAAGCCATAGTGCAGGGGATTGGTCAAAGGAATTGACTGTGCCTACTCTATGCCACGTTGACAATATCTCAGGCTTGACAGCTTGGGCTAATGATACTGATTATGACAACGTTTTCGTTGGCGCACTCAAGACCTTTCTCAGAAAGGGGGATATTGTCGTAGGCTATTCTGGATCAGGTAATTCTGCTAATGTCATCAACGGTCTGAAATTTGCTAAGAAGCAGGGTTGCAAGACCATAGGAGTGGGTGGAAACTACAATGGTGGCAAAGGTGGAAAAATGGCGAAAATAGTAGACGTCCCAATAGTTGCTGAAACTGAATCTATGGAGCGTATAGAAGACATTCAATTGGTTGTCAACCATATCGTCAAAGAGACCATCAAAGCACGTCGTGGCATTGAGGGTGGATGTTGAGGGTTTGTCTTGCTACCTGGTCGACACGGTGCTAAATTGTTCGACGAATTGACACTATCTGAATTGCCTATTGAGGGTGAGTGGGATGGTTCGATAGCTTATCTTGATAGAGATGGAGTCATCAATATTGGTAGTCCCAATTATATCAACACTGTCGATGAATTGGTTGTGCTTCCTAATGCTGCAAAGTCAATTGCTGAATTGCGGCGAAATGGATTCAGAATATGTGTGGTGACAAATCAATCTCCTATCGGTAGAGGATTATGGAATCATCACCGATTAGCCATGATTCATAGTGAGTTACAACGTTTGTTACTACTTGAGGACGAGGACGCAGTTCTAGATTTGATTTTGTATTCCCCTCATGTTCCTTGGGCAGGTTCTGCTTTCCGTAAGCCTGAGCCTGGAATGCTGATGGCTTCAAGGCAACTGGTACAATCTAGAGGAGATATTGAGCAATTCAATACTGAATTACAATTCGATGAGGCGCGCAGTGCAATGGTCGGCGACAGAAGAAGTGATATGAAAGCTGGTAAGAGATATGGCGTAAGGTCATTTTATTCTCCTCCACATCTTGGAGTTTCAGCCGTTTTACAGAGAGTATTGGATCCTGATGATCAGGGCGACGAGGTCATGAGGGCTCCAGAATGAAGGAGGTGTGGACATATGGCCTGGTTAGGTCTAGATGATACCGACAGTTTGGATGGCGGTTGCACTACTGAGATGTTTCTCAGATTATTGCAGAGACTAGGAACGAAGTATCGAGATCAGAGATTGGTCCGTCTTTGGCCATTTGCAGCAAAAAGGACGCGTGGGAATGCAGCAGTTGCGGCAGAACTGCTGACATCCTTTGATGAAGCTCGAGAATTACTTGATGAACAATGGGAGTGGTTGTGCCATAGAAGCGAAGAAGGTTCTGAGCCGGCCATGGTGTTGACAGAGACACAACTTGATGAATCTCTTTACTGGAATGCTGTAAGAAATAATGTTGAATCATCTGAATTATTCATTACATCAAAACACCACATTTGGTCTGATGGTGGTTCAGGAATTGTTGGTGCTACTGCTGCTATTGCTTGGAGAGGAGACCATGACCATACATGGGAGAATACAGCTTATCGCATGGAGGATAACATCGGTAAGTGTAGAGTAATCGATGAAGAATTGGTAGCGAAGATGGATAAATTGTTTCCCAGCACGTTCCTCAATCGAGACCCGCGCAAGCACAAGGGTTTGATCGCCCCGAGATCTCCCTGTCCAGTATTGTTGGGCATTCGCGGTGAGAATATCGATGAAGTCGAGGCTGCATATGATTGGCTTCGTTCTAATGGGGCTATTGAAGAGGCATCTGCAAACATGATTTGGCGTACCAATCAAGCCTGCGATGATCATCTGGAATCAGCCATTACTGCGACTGTTCAATCCCACCCAAATGTTCGGAACAGGGGCCATTCTAGTCTAGTTACTAGTGAGGGTAAAATTGTAGCCTTCGCTGAGGGTGGTAAGGTCAACAAGTTGTTGCAGAAATTAATCCCCGGAGATGTCATTTCTTGGATGGGCCTAGAGTATGAAGGCACTTACCATCTTGAAAGATTGTGCCTATTAGAACCTAGTCTGAGATCTAAACAGCGGCCAATTTGCGACTGTGGTAAGAGAATGAAATCTTCAGGCAAGAACCAGCCGCCTCGTTGCCCTAGTTGTGGGGCCTTATCTGAATTGAATTGGGTAGGCGAAGAGGTCGACCCCATTTCTTGGGTTGAGCCCCCGCCAGACAGACGTAGACATTTGGCTGCCCCATTACAGCGAAAGATACCCGATTTAGGTTGATTGGATATGCGCATCTTGATATGCGTTCTATATGTGCACTTGCCATGAAATCCGCATCTGTACTGTTCTGTGCAATGATGATGTTGACCTCTATCGTCCCAGGTTGTACGTCGCAGGATTCATCTGAAGAGATTGCAGAACTTGAAGTGCTACTTGAAGTAGTAATAGGTGAGGATGGAGAAAATGATTCGATGAATGCGACCGCCAAGGTTACAGGTGGAGAATCTCCCTATAATTACCAATGGGAATTAGATGGAAGCCAGATGCTCTCTATGAAATCATATCTCAAGATGAGTAACCTATCCGAAGGGCAACATGTCGTATCAGTTTCCGTATCTTCCAAAGACGGACAGGCCGATCAGATAACTGCTTCATTCACAATAGAATGAAGTTGTTTGGGGCAAAGAGTATTTGCTACATCCTTTTCGCAATAGCATGGTTGATGACCTAACTCTGAATATTTCCTATACTGTTCTCGGTTTAGGATTGGCTGGTGCGGCTTGGTTCATGTGGAAAAGGGCTCAAGAGAATAAACAGAGAATGATTGAGGAATCGGCTCCAAAGATAGCAGGCTCTGATGAGTTAGAAGGCGGTGCCAAAGACCCTACACAATTTGATAATCCTGACGATGATGCTTTGGATGAAATGGGCGAACTTTTGGGAATGGACGATGAGGACGAATCCTGAATCACGTTTCGATAAACCCTTCTTCTTCTAGAATCAATGGGAACTCAGTTTCTTCAGTTTTGAGAGTTCTTCTAGAATCAGCGTGTTCACGCATGAGAATCCATGTTTTGAATTCCATTCCTTCTACGTCCTTTCTACCCTTCACTGCAATTTCCTCTTTTCCTGAAGCATCTGAATGGCTTGCTGATGTCAATATCAAATCACAATCTTCAGGTATACAATCACTTAGTTTCTTTATTGCCGTAATGGCTTCATTTTTAACGCGACCCTTTGTGGGCGTCCAATCATCGATAACAACCAATGAGACACTAGGCAAGATATTTGCCACCCTAGAAATGTCTTCGATTGCACGCTGGTATTCGCCACCAGTATTCATTGCATGAAAACGTGAGGCTGCGGAAATATCGAGTTCGCTGAACAACTGCGAAAACCTCGTTGAATCAGGCATCTCTTCACTTCCCCAGATGACGCGATTTCCATCTTGAATGCGTTTTCGCGCCTCTTGTAAAGCATAAGTTGTACGCCCCGCCTTTGGAGGCGAGGATAGGTGTAGCCTCTCAGGGAGAGGGGGGAGTGCCATACGACGATGTCAACGGTGCTGGTACAAAGGGATTGGCTAGAGTTTGACTCCGCCATCAGGCTCGTGATCTTCATCATCTTCGAAATCGCCCAACATGATGTCCAATAGGTTTTGCTGTTCTGCTGCGGGGTCATCGTCATCCATTTCCGCTTCACGTGCCTCACCTAGAGCATTCTTTGAACGTTGCATTCTCATTGCCAACATTTGGTGGCTCTCTAGTCGCCGACTCGCCTCTCGATAATCATCTGGGCTGAAGTACCCGGAGAATTCGCCGTTTGGTCCCCTGATGACAACAGCATCAGGTTGTGACTCAGCCATCATTCGAAGAGCTCCAGAAAGCGGTGTGGATATTGGCATTTCAACAACCTTGGTGCGCATGTATTTGGCAATCTTCTCTTTGGCGGGATTCTTACCTGTCGATATAAGTTGTAGCAAATCTTTCAGAGTAATTACCCCATCTATGGCGCCTGTTTTGGCATTCTCTACCAATACGGCTGCATCTCTAGAACGCAGAAATGGCTGGCAAATATCGGCAAAAGTTGCCTTTCCACCAACTACTGCATGTTCATCTGTGATTGACATATCTCCTACTACGGGCTCGTTCGACATGAAACTCCGAGGATGGCACGCCTCTTTCTTCTTTGCGTCTGAAACGACTCACTTACAATCGCAACCATCAAGCCATGAACCCTGATGCGCTGTACATGGATGGCGTCGTTAGAGAGGGTGAGCGTATTCCGCGTCGCACACCTCCTGAATACGAGGAATTCGATGGTTCTGCAGCCTCTGGAATCATGTCGGCTGGATTGCTCAAGGTCGCCCTAGAAGATTGTAATCAATATGGCCCGCATGCAATGATTGTCCTATTAGTGATTATGTCCACCGTTACAGGGCTACTACTGAAGTTGTTCTCGATATTTTGATGCTCTACTGTAATCATCCTCTTGCACCTCTTGGCTTGGACAATACTCAATACCCTAGTCCAAACCCATTCGTGTGGTGACTGGATGGCAAAGGGCAATGTCATGATTAGAGTGGATGATCCTTCTGAGAAAAGATGGACCATCATGGCAGCATTGCTTGGAGCCAATATGGCCTTTGCTTTGTTTCAGGGCTTGGCTCAACAAGATAATCCGAATGAATTACGCTATTTCGCATTAATAATCGTCATTGCCGCGTTACCATTCCAGGCTGTATATTTCATGATTCACGCTTTTGTTCTAGAATTTGCAGACAGATTACAGGACAATGCGATGAAAGTACTTCTGAGGTTATCAGCTACGTGTCAACTGATATCTTATCTTTCCATTTCTGGAATTGCAATGATGTTCTATGTGGTTGATTGGTTAATTGGATTGGTATTCACTATATCTGGAATTTTTGCTATGATTATGGTTAGACTTGCCGTGAGCCAAGCAGAGACTCTTGCTGAAGACGCCTCCTGATTATTGCTGTAAGCGGGCTGCAGCAACCGCTTCATCAACCAATTCGCCAGCAACTCCGACGTGATTCAGCGGGTCAAACATTGCCTCTAGGCGTTCTATGTCGAAACGCGCTGAGATGGCGGGCTCTCTAGAACACACATCTAGTAGTTCTTCGTCATTAGAAACGGCTAGCATCGATGCGTTTCGCAGAATCTCATGAGCCTCATCTCTAGCCACTCCCGCATCTACTAATTCCAACATTACTTTCTCAGCCATCGGCAATCCTTTCTGAAGTGCAAGGTTGTGTTGCATTCTACTTCTATCAACCCAGAGATTTGTCAATACCGAGTTTGTTTTGACGATGACATCTTCCGCCAGAGTACTAGCATGGGAAAGAGTGAATCTTTCTGCGGATGAATTTGCAAGGTCCCGTTCATGCCAAAGTAATGCATTTTCCCAAGTTGGCATCATGAAAGAACGAACAATCCTAGCTAATCCGCATGCGTTTTCACTCTTAATCGGGTTCCTCTTGTGGGCCATGGTAGAGGAACCAACTTGTTTCTTAACATCAAATCCTTCTCCTGCTTCAGAAATTTCACTTCGCTGTAGATTCCTTATCTCCTGCAATATTTTCTCACAAGTTGTAGCAATATTACATAGCCACCCCATATACTCAATATACCGGTCTCTGCCAACTACTTGAGTCGTCACCAATGGCGAGCCAAGACCTAGATGTTCCATAATCAAGTTCTGCAATTCTCTTGCATCCTTACCTTGCGCAGCACCAGTACCGACAGCACCCAGGAACTTTCCAACACAAATCCGAGGGGTCAATTCATCCAACCTAGTAATCTGCCTGAGTAATTCATCAACCCATACTGCTACTTTGAGTCCAAAGGTTATGGGTACTGCCGCTTGGCCATGAGTCCTTCCTAGCATGACACTATCTCGCTCTCTTTCTGCAAGATCCGCTGCTGTATTCAATAATGCAAGGTTTTGGCGTCGTAAAATATTGATTGAGTCTCGTAACTGTAGGGCTACTGCCGTATCAACAATGTCATTGCTAGTGGCGCCAAGATGAATACACCAACCTGCTTCACCAGCAGCTTCAGCCATCGCTTTGGTCAATGCCATGATATCATGTCGCGTTTCAGATTCGATCTGGCTAACCCTTTCTTTGGTGACAATTTCTGGCTTGGCAATCGACTCAACGACCCTGTAATCATCTTCGCTGACTCTTCCAAGTTTCCAGTGCGCCCAAATTAGGGCACGCTCAACCTCAAGTTGTCGCGAATGACGCCCTTCTTCAGACCAAATGGCCTTGAAATCATCGCATCCATATCGATAGTCTAGGGGGCAGGCGAGGTGATTCACGTTGGGATGCCGTGTGCAACGCCCTCATCATCATTCCGTTCGCCGAATTACTCCAATTTCATTGCAGTAATATTCAGATGACCTCTATTTCCCGTCCATTGATTCTCTGCCTGATAGACGATTCTACCATTCATGTGAGGCCCAGAGGTTATGATGGTCTCAAACTCTCCTCCTTCACCGTCTATGCTGAATCTATATTTGGAAGATAACTTGCTTAATTCGTCAAATGCTTCAAAATCCAATTTTCTACCTAACCAGTCTTCATTCAATCCATCACAAGACACGCTAACCATCCACATCTCCATCCCGCATTCTAGCAATTCATGCATGTGCCTTTCGGCATCATGATGCCACAGAGGGGAGAATGAATGAACCGCTAATTCTTCACATATTCCGTCTATTCTCCTTTTTTGGTATTCACTCCGCAAGGCTCCACATACTACGGCATCAATATCATAAGCGTTAATCAATGGCCGTAATCCCTCGAGTAATTCCTCCACTTCAACTTCATCTTCTCCGGAAACTGTGATTATTTGATGATCTAAACCCATGTCTTCGCATTGCAATTCAGCCAATTGCGTTCCTGGTATCTGAAACATCCAGGAATCCTCTCCCTCTATTGACACAGTAACTACAGAGGAAATGGTCCAGCCTTGACAAATACTCCACCACAGTGCTAGGCTCGAATCCTTTCCTCCGGAGGACAAGACCAACACTCGCATGATTAGTCCTAGCGGCATCTACATGAAACATATTTGGTGGTAGAATACAGCCTTTGCTTCCGCCAAGGTTGATAAGACGGCACTTGGCGAGGATGAATTAGGTGTGGATATGCAACCGAGTGGAAGAGGATATGACCATGGAATCACGACATTCAGTCCCGATGGAAGATTGTTTCAAGTGGAATATGCAAGAGAATCTGTTAAGCGCGGAACTACAACTGCAGGATTGAAATTCAGAGATGGAATCATTCTAGTTTGCGATAAGCGCATTGCAAGTCGCTTGATTATTCCTTCCAGTATCGAGAAAATATTCAAAATTGACGATCATATCGGTTTTGCAACCAGTGGACTTGTTGCAGACGGCCGCCAATTGGTGGACAGAGCAAGAGTTGAGTGCCAGGTAAACCAGATTACCTACAATGACAAAGTACCTGTTGATATTCTGGCTAAGAAAATTTGTGACTTCAAACAATCTTTCACTCAATATGGGGGCAGTCGCCCATTTGGCTCCGCCCTCTTGATTGGTGGAGTCGACGATAATGGAATCCACCTATTTGAGACCGATCCAAGTGGTGCTTACCAATCATACCATGCAGGGGCTATTGGCTCCGGACGTAATTCTGTTATCGACCATTTTGAGGACAAATGGAAAGCGGGTTTGACCTTGAACATGGGTATCAAACTTGGTCTTGAAGCGTTGCGGGGAAGTCTCGATGCTGAATTGAATACCGAAGCAATCGAAATTTCAGTCATTGATGCTGCTGGTTATAGAACTCTGAGCCGTGATGAGGTCAAGTCCTATATCGGTAAGTTAAAGCCGCTGGAAGAGTGATTATAAGCAAAAAGCACAAGGTATTGTTTCCTTGCTAGCATAACGAGGGCAAGGTATGGTGAGTCTTGATTCTGCGGTCATTGCGCGAATGGAAAAGGGCGGTAAGCGGTATGAGATATTGGTCGATCCTGATTTGGTCGATCAATTCAAGGATGATCCTGATTCCGTGGAAATAGATGACTTATTGGCAATAGATGATGTATTTCACGATTGTAAGGGCGGTGAAAGACCTACTGCTGAGGCGGTTGATTCTACATTCGGCACCGCTGACATTACCCAAATCGCGATAACTATTCTCGAAAAAGGAAGCATACAACTGACAACCGAACAACGCAAGAAAATGGTTGAGCAGAAGAGGCAAGCAATCATTCACAATATCGCTAGTACAGCCGTAGATCCCCGAACTAAATTACCACATCCTCATCAGAGAATCGAAATTGCTCTTGATGAGAGCAGGTATTCAGTAGACCCATTCAAGCCAGTTGAGGCACAATCTGCCGAAGTCATAGCCAAATTGAAGCCCCTGATTCCGCTTTCATTCGAGTCCATGCGTATAGCATTCAAGATTCCAGGTAAATCGTATGGCGGAGCATCACAATTGTTACGGCAATATCAGAAGAAGGAAGAGTGGCTAAGCAATGGCGATTGGGTATGTGTAGTCGAGATTCCTGCTGCCCTCAAATCCGAATTGATTTCGCAAGTTGCGAGAAGGGCATCAGACCTTGAAATAAAGGAACTCTGAGTCACCCCATAGGGGTGTTTCTGTAGTCATACTCAAGTAGGGGGCACTGGTCGGCCGGCTCGGAGAGAATAACATGAACTCTGATGATACAGGCGCCGAGCAGCGTCTTGTCGTTCCTGGGGACCAAATAGACGCCCCCCCGGGTTCGCAGCCAGGAAGTGGCGTCCTGTCGCAAGGTAACGGCCTTGTGGCAACCAAGCTAGGAAGGGTAAGGATGAACGGCGATGTCGTTCATGTCATGCCTACGAACACTGCCTACATGCCGAGGTCAGGGGATCTTGTGATTGGCTATGTAGAAGCGGTACAGAATAATTTGTGGTTCCTCGATGTAAGAGGTCCATTCAACGCTCTTTTGCCAATGAGTTTGGCTCCTTGGAAAGTTGAATTCGGCGCGGCCCGCCAACACCTTGGTTTCGGTGATGCCGTTTTAGCTAGGGTTATGGAAGTTGATGAGACCCATTCCGTAGTGGCTACCATGAAGGGTGTCGGATTGCGCAAGATTAAGCAAGGTTGCATTGAACAAGTAGCACCACATGTATTGTCCTTAGTTATCGGTAGCAAGGGTAGAACCTTGCAGAGAATCAAAGAATCCAGCGATTGTAGAATTGTGGCCGCACAAAACGGTCGTATTCTTATCGATGGATCTCCAGAAGGGATTGCCATTGCACGTTCGGCACTGAAGACCATTTCAGAAACTGGCCATGCGCCAGGTTTACACGATAGGTTATCAGAAGTACTTGGAGGTGATGAATGATGGGAGGATATGGAGATGTCAAACTGCTTAGAGAGGACGGTAAGCGCCTAGATGGCCGTGCCGTGGATGAGTTGAGAGAAGTTGAGGTCAGGGCAGGTGTGTTGCCTGCTGCTGATGGTTCGGCTTGGGTTAAGCACGGATTGAATGTTGCAGTAGCAGCTGTTTATGGTCCAATGGAAGCGCACCCCCGTAAGATTCAGCGCCAGGAACGAGCTGTAATCGACGTTCGATACAATATGGCTCCATTCTCTACTTCGGATCGAATCAGACCAGGTTTCAATCGAAGAAGCCGAGAAATAAGCAAGGTTACCGCTGAAGCATTGGAAAGTGTGGTTCTCGTTGAGAGATACCCGCGTTCAAAGATTAGGGTCGAGATTGAGATACTTGCTGCTGAAGCAGGAACTCGTTGTGTTGGAATTACCGCAGCATCTGTTGCTCTTGCTAATGCAGGAATACCGATGAAGGACATGATTGTAGGTGTTGCCAGCGGTAAAATCGATGACGTAGTAGTACTCGATTTAGATAAGGCAGAAGATAACTATGGGCAAGCAGATTTACCTATGGGAATATTGCCGAATACTGGAGAGATTGCTTTCTTACAAATGGATGGAGATTTGTCTGTTGAAGAATATGAATTAGCCTCAGAATACAATTTCAAGGCGGCGAGGGAGATTCATGAACTAATGAAACAAGCCTTGCTTGACAGTGCTGGAGGTGATGAATGATGGTTGAATTAGTTCCTCAACTATTGCGCCAGCAGTTACAAGATCTTGCCTTGCAGGACAAGAGAATTGATGACAGAAGCCGATGGCAAAGTAGAGAGATGACTCTTGAGACTGGCGTGTTGTACAATGCTGAAGGTAGTGCGAAAGTAGTGTTGGGAGATACCATCGTTTATGCCGGAGTGAAATTTGATGTTGCAACTCCATATTCGGACCGACCAACTCACGGGTCATTGATGACGGGTGCGGAATTACGTCCTGTTGCACACCGAAAATATGAACCAGGCCCACCTAGCCCCGCATCTATTGAATTAGGTAGAGTAGTTGACAGAGGAATTCGCGAAAGCGGTTGTATCGATATGGAATCTCTTTGCATCGTACCAGGTGAAAAGGTTTGGCGAGTTATGGTTGATCTACACGTCCTCTCTGACAGAGGAAATATCTTCGACGCATGTGCTACTGCGGCGATTGCTGCTCTGAGGACTGCCGTCGTTCCTGCAGAGCGGTTCGATGTCGGGGAGGATTTCAAATTGGAATTATCTTCCACCCCCACTATGTGCTCATACCAGAGAGCCGGTGGACGTTATGTCTATGATGCATGTGAGCAAGAAGAATTGGGTGGAGATGAGAGGATTCACATCACACTAGGTGATGAAGGGCACCTCCACTCTTTGCAGAAGGGGTTAAGAGGAGTTCTTTCGCCGGCAGAATTCGCAGAGATACTCGCTGAAGCAGGCAAGAGATGCGCTGAACTCAGAGATATGGTACACGCACAGGAGTGATGAAGATGGCAAAGAGAACCCAGAAGGTTGGAGCCGCAGCCAGATTCGGTCCACGCTATGGAGTGAGCGTACGACGCAATGCTGGAAAGATTCTACGCAAGCGCGCTAGGAAGTATTCTTGCCCAGTTTGCCAATATCAGAAAGTTTCACGTGATGCGGTCGGCATTTGGACATGTGGCAAGTGCGGACACAGTTTTGCTGGCGGTGCTTGGGAGCCTTTCACCCGCGCCTCTGAAGCAAATAACAGAATCATCCGAAGAAGCGTCGATGGAGCAACCGCATCCGATATGGCACTGATTGCCCAGCAAGCCGCTCTAGAATATGAGCGTAAAGTAGCTGAGGGCGAAGTAAACGAGGAAGAGTGATTCAACAGGTGGTTGCATGACCTCCTGGAATCTTGTAGTTCAAATTCATAGTTTGAATGTTAAATCTCTCGCAGCATCTATGCATGGCGAGATTAAGGCCACTATATCTGGAGATATATTGTCATTCTCACTGAATGAAAATGCCGCCAATGATCTTCGGGCAATGTGGAATACTAGGATGCGTTCAGTAGAGGCTGTAGAATCTGTGATGTCAATCCTTGAGGATAGGATTCTTGACTCATAGCCCTTGGCAGAAATAGGTGATGACATGGAAGATAGCGCTCTCCGCATACAAGAAGTGATTCAGGAGATACAATTGGTGGCTCAACAACTCGGTGCTCTTAGCAACCAAGTAAGGGAAATCAAAGAAACTCTGAGCCTATTGTCTACTCAACTAGAGGACCATACTGTGTACCGACAACGAGGAGGGGTTCTCGTTAGAGTTCAAGAGATTGAGACATTGGTAGAAGAGCTTGAAGATGGGAGGGCGCGTATTGAAGAACACGTTTCCACTCTTGCTAACAGAGAGGATGAATTGCGAGAAGAATATGAAAATCTGGTAAAGACTCTAGAGGCGAGCAAGTGAGTTCTGAACAAGAGTCCCAGTTGCAGAGTCTTGCTGATTGGATGGATGAAGCCGCGAATAGAGGTGCAATCGCAGTATTGACGCATAAGAATGGAGACATGGATACGGTAGGTTCAGCAATTGCCTTGGCCGCATCCTGCTCTTCTACAATGGCTTGTGGAGTCCACTTGAGCCGTTTATCATCAAGAATGGTTGAGAAATTCTCCGCTCCCTTCATGCGCTTGGATGCAGATGCTCCTCGTTGGCCAAAGTCCCTTTCAGGGATTGTTGTCGTAGATGCAGCAGCACCCGACCAAGTTGGTTTGGACTTACCAAAAGATGTACCACTATGCATCATTGATCATCATTCAACTAATGATTGGGATGCAGGGGAAGGCGGACTGAATATTACTTGGGATGTTTCTTCTACAACACAGATAATACACGATTACCTCCACGAATTTCACTTAAGCAGTATGAGCAATGAGGTTGTTTCATTACTGTTAGCCGGATTAATTACTGATACGGGTAGATTCAAGCATGCCGATTTAAGCTCATTTGAAAGTGCTTGCAAACTAATTGCAGAAGGCACTCTCGATTATGCTGCTTTCATTGAGGAACTTGAACAAGACGACCTTACACGTTCGGACAAGGGAGCGATTGCCAAATCTTTGTCCAGAACAGTTGGGATTGATGCCGGACCTTGGTGGCTACTAAAATCAACAGCCGGAACTCAGGAAAGTGTAGTCTGTAGGGCTTTGATGTCTGCTGGAGCAGATGTTGCAATGGTACTACGCAGAAGAGATGGAGTTACTCGAATGACTGTCAGGGCAAACCGTTCTTCAGTATTGGAAGGCTTGCGTCTTGGAAAAATAATGGAACAACTGTCAATTAGCCATGGCGGAGAGGGCGGGGGACATGATGGCGCCGCTGGCTGGACAAGTGGTCTCGATACCATTGCTGCTGAGTCAGCATTCATTCATCTTCTCAGTGGGACGGTGCGGAGATGACATTTGATACCCCTGCAGAAGCATTACAGGCATTTCGCGATGGTAGTGCCGCCACGCAGGAATATTCACCACTCGTTCTTGCAGAACAAGCATTAGGTGAGGGAGACGATAAGACACTACAACTCCTGAAATCTGGATTAAGCGTAGCAGAAGAGAGTATTCTCAAAATCACCGAATGTAGATATCGAGAAGAAGATCCTATGGAATTGATCCAACAAGCGCTTGAATTAACTTCCCAAAAGGAGACTAGAGACCTCGCTCTCGAAGGCAGGGCTAGAATGGAACGAGGCTTGCAAAGATTTCTGGAAGGAGATATTGAGGGTGCCGATGGTGACCTAACGTGGGCAGAAACGCGCTTACGTTCTGTCGCATCAGCCAGTAGAGATCACGATTTGTCTCTACTAAACAAGGCATCTTTCCATCTATCTACTCAGGCTCCACTGATGGCCTTGCAAGTATATGGGGAGATTTCAACTACTGCTGGCCATGCATCTGAAACATTGGCCTTGTCTCGTATGGGAGCGGCAGGTATTCTTGCCGGAGTGGGGCAGATTTTCAGTGCGATTCGTAATTCATGGAATGCGATCAAACATGCACATGACTCATCATTTCCTGCACTAGTATGGCAAGCAAATACATTATTTCTAGGCCTTGCATCAAATCATATTCATGAAGGTGCAGAAGCTCTTGATGTCCAAGTTGCAACGCCGGGTGCTCAATCATTTGCTGAAGATAGGCAAGGGCCTGCCGTATCTAGAGAGGACCTAAATTCAATATTCGAAGATTGTATAGATCGAGAGGATGATTTTTCTGGCAATGAAAGACCAGATCTTAGAAGTCTATTATCTGCTGCTGTGGTTTTGGATAGAGTTTCAGAAATGCCTTGGCTGGAATCTGGCCCCAAATCGATTCAAGATCCTTTATTGGCCTCTGAAACAGCAGTTGCCTTTGAAATTGAGCCGGGACCATGGAGTATGCGCATGAAGGAATTGGTCAAGATCACTTGAACATCTTCGATGCTCTATCCATATATTCACGTGCCCATTCTTCACCACTACTAAGCAATCTCCGCGCTAAGAAGAACGCCTCTTCCGAATTACCTAGTTCGAGTAACGATTCAAGTCGAACTTGCTCCTGATTCTCAACCTGGATTTCATCATCAGGTATTTCCTCATCTAACGATTCTTGACTGCCGACAACCCTTGCTAGGTCTTCCATCCTGCGAAGGAACTTATCGCGAATACTCTCTGTAGGAGGTGTCCACTCGAGCTTATCATCCATCCTTTTTGTCAAACGCTCTAGTAACTTATCTCTTTCTAGCAAATGGGGCCTCAGACTTTGTACGTGGTCATAACACAACCACGCCTCATCAAATTCAGAACGTTGCTCATATAGCCTACCCATCTCAAGCCAAAGCTCGTGATTTGAGGGACGATGGGCTAGAAGATGCTGCGACAATTCAAGAAATAAATCAACCATCCCGTTCTCGCGAAGTTTCTGCATCCTCCTTCCAAAAATTATGTTGGCTCTCTGATCCCTAAAATCCAGCCTTCTACATCTTTGTGCAAAATTCTCGATTGCCTCTTTTTCGGAAATTCTCTTCCACCATTCTTCCACTTGTAAGGGGTCTTCCGTTAATGATGCACTCATCAACCCATGTCCATGGGTCAGCATATCAATTTGGTTTAGTTCCTGTAATCTATCTGGGTCTCTTCCTAGGACTATGAAAAGGTCTTCCAAGCAACGATGTATTCCGTCTCTATCATCCCTACTCCTCTTGACATGTACTAGAGTCAACCAATTTCTTTCGTCGGTGAAATCATGTAACAATGCCTGTTGGGCATTCTGTTCTGCCCACGCCATGTTTTCATTGCGTCTTTCAGTGTCTTTACGTGCCAGTTTGACGAACTTTTCTGCTTGACTACGATATCGGTTCGCGAGATTGCGACGAGGGTGTTGTAATTCAGCCGCGCTGTCTTCTACCACGCCCGAAGGACAGTAGCATGACTCAAGTCGATTGCGGTCAAATGTTCACAATACACTGATGAATTCCTTACCTTCTTTGCCAAAGGGCAAAGTGGCATCAAATCCTACTTTGGAGGTGGTTCCATCTTCATTGCGCGAAGGATCAAGTGTCGAACCTTTTTGCCCACTGAGGATGATTGTATCTTTGTCCGGTTGCCAGCGAGTCATCATTGCCCATTCTACGCGCACAGGGTCAGTAATATCGACATCACCGTTGACGATGATGACCTGTTTCATGGAAGGATGGCCCTTCAAAGCGGCATGAATCGCATTGCTTGCATCATCAGGGTTTTTGGGTTCTATCGATACAACTGCCGATAGCCATCCACATCCGCCTTCGCTGAGAAATACATCATTGCATTTCACGACTTCAGATACAGCCGATTTTATCGTAGGAGCTCTTGGAAGGCCCATCAGGTTTCTATGCTCAGCATATCCTGGAATCAATACATGCATGACTGGATTGTTTGCATGATTTATCCTGTCAACCACTATCACTGGTTCCATTCGTACTTCATCAACTGTGCCAGTAATGTCAACATAGGGTCCTTCTTCTGCATCCTCCGTAGTTATGCGGGCCTGCATGATGTATTCCGCATCAGCGGGAACGGTAATCCCATTCTCTAGTTTAATGACCTCTAATTCCCTGCCAAACAGTGCCCTGTGCATAGCGGATGCAACGCTCAATTCATCTAGAGGTTCATTGAATGACATTGCAGCAGCTAGGAGGACTAAAGGGTCGGTTCCATTGACTATGGCTATGTTAACTTCATCGCCTTTCGACCTCGCTTCATCCAACATCGTTCTCAAGTGTCGAGGTACCAATCGCGCTGCCAAGCGCTTTGAATCAAGTACCAACTGTCTGTGGAATGAAAGATTTCGCACACCCTCGTATTCAGCAATAATGATGCTTGCCGACATATATCTCCCAGCATCTTCAGGATGGTGCCAAGGTATTGGTAAGGAGGTTAGATCGACTGGCATTGAATTCTCCAAGGCTCGAGATTCAGAAATCTGTTGAGGGTTTGAAGGGGACGACATTGCTTGTATCATCAAATCCATCAACTCTGATGGCTTGATATCCAAAGACTTGCATAATGAGCGTCGATCTAGTAGATTCAATGCTGCTCCATGACCAGGTGATTCGGAGACTGAATCAAACCACAATGGCGTATTCCCCTTGCTTTTTGAAGTATTCAAGAATCCATGAATACAAGAAATCGGAGTTGGTACTTTCTCAGCATATTCAAGCAACTCCCTGAATCCCATGAACGCCCGAGAGTTTAACCATCATTGAACATTGCGCGCATCGCTGTAGAATCGTTGTCCTGTGCACAATGAACCTCTACCTTCCGTCATGGTCAAATAGGGGGGGCAAGTCGGCGACCTGCTTCAAACGGGGTTTGCACATGGGTAGAGGACTATTCGCAGCTAGGAAGATGGCGAAAGACCGCCAGAAGTTCCGCTGGTCTGATCGCCGATACAAGAAGCGCATGATCAAGTCAAGAGAGAAACACGACCCATTGCGTGGATCTACTCAGGCTCGCGGCATAGTCATTGAGAAAGTAGGTATTGAGGCTAAGCAACCTAATTCCGGAATTCGTAAGGCTGTCAAGATTTCATTGATTAAGAGCGGAAACAAGTTGACCGCATTCGCACCTGGAGATGGTGCTATCAATTTCATCGATGAACATGATGAGGTCATGGTCGAAGGAATCGGTGGCCGCATGGGTCGTTCATACGGAGATATTCCCGGTGTTCGCTACAAGGTAATCAAGGTCAATGGGGTCAGTCTCGATGAGATGGTCCGAGGTAGAAAGGAGAAGCCAGTTCGCTGAGGTATCACAATGTCTGATGAAGAAGTTGTGGAAGACGCAGTTGAGGAAATTGTGGAGGCTCCAGAGCCAGAGGTTGACGAAACACCAATTGCAGGTATTGGAACCTTAGTATTCGGCAAGTGGGATGCATCTGAAGTAGTCTGCAGAGACCCTGGTCTAGCCCCATATGTCAACCTCAAGACTGTAGGGGCACCACACAGTGGCGGTAGGCACGCTAATTCTTGGTTTGGTAAGACCAAGTTGTCTGTTGTTGAACGTTTTATCAACAATCTGATGCGCACTGGAAAATACACTGGAAAGAAGATGGGCGCCTCCAAGGCCTTTGAAACCGCACTAGACAAGATTTCCGAGCGCAGTGGAAGTAATCCATTGCAAACTTTTGTGGATGCGATCTGCAATGGCGCCCCAATGGAGGAAATCACCCGAATCAAGTTTGGAGCAGTCAGTCAGCCCAAGGCTGTTGATTCTGCACCAATGCGACGCCTAGACGTTGCTCTTCGCAATCTTGCCAAGGGCGCTCAGTCAGGCACACACAAATCTAAGCGCACTTTGACACAATGTATCGTAAATGAACTAGTAAAGGCATCTGAAGGAGATGTCACTTCCTTTGCTGTAGCAAAGCGTGAAGAGCTCGAAAGAATCGCTGCCTCGGCACGCTGATAGCCATCCTGTTAGAATTTCCATACCCTACGGGTATGGATGGCTTCATTAATAGAGGTCCGGTCGCCGGGCCACTGAGGCGATTGAATGGGCCGTAAGGAAGACAATATCAAGAGAGCTACTGAAGTGATGCATATTCTGCCACAAATCAGGAATTTGTGTATCGCAGCCCACATAGATCACGGAAAGACGACTTTGTCTGACAATCTAATCGCAGGTGCCGGTATGATGTCAGAAGATCTTGCTGGCAAGAGTAGAGTTCTTGATTTCGATGAGCAAGAGAGTGCCCGTGGAATTACCATCAATGCTGCTAGTGCTTCTATGGTTCACGGTGTAGAGGGTGTTGATTTCCTAATCAATCTCATCGATACACCAGGGCACGTTGATTTTGGTGGAGACGTAACTCGTGCCATGCGCGCAGTAGACGGTTGTTTCATTCTTGCTTGCGCTGTAGAAGGGCCAATGCCGCAGACTGAAACCGTCGTACGTCAAGCCCTTAAGGAAAAGGTAAAGCCTGTTCTATTCATCAATAAGGTAGATCGTTTGATCAATGAATTGCAAGTGACTCCAGAGGATATGATGGAACGTTTCAAGGGAACTATCACCAAGGTGAATAAGCTAATTCGTCAATTCGCACCAGAAGAGAAAAAGAAAGATTGGCAGGTGAGTGTTGCAGATGGAACTGTTGCATTCGGCTCTGCCTACCACAACTGGGGAATTACCGTCCCATACATGCAGAAGTCCGGAATTTCATTCACTGATATCTTTGAACACTGCCACAATGAGCAGCAGAAGGAGTTGTCAAAGAAGGCACCAGTTCATGAGGTTCTTCTCGATATGGCTGTGTCCAAATTACCAGGTCCTGTCGAGGCTCAGAATTATCGTATTCCTAACATCTGGAACGGAGATATCGATACACAGATTGGTCAGTCAATGTTGAATTGTGACCCCGATGGAGAGTTGGCGATGATGATTACCAAGATTTGGATGGACCCGCATGCAGGGGAAGTTGCAGTTGGTCGAATATATTCAGGAGCAATTAATCAAGGAGAGAGCGTTTGGGCTCTAGGTGCAAGTAAAGCCGAGAGAGTTCAGCAAGTCAGCATGATGGTTGGAGGAGACAGAATCTCAGTCCCCTCCGTCGTCGCTGGAAACATTGCTGCGCTAACTGGTATCCGCTCTGCTGCTGCCGGAGTAACAATTTCAAGAGATAAGGAATTCACTCCCTTCGAAGCCATTAGGCACTATTCGGAGCCTGTAGTCACCGTTGCTGTGGAACCACAGTCGATGAAAGACTTACCAAAGTTCATCGATGCTTTGCGATCACTAGCAAAGGCTGACGCTAGCCTCCTAGTTACCACTAACCAAGAGACTGGAGAAGCGTTATTGGCTGGAATGGGAGAATTGCACCTAGAAATTACCACTTATCGTATCGAAGAGGAACAGGGAATCAAGGTCAAGGTCAGTCCACCTATTGTCGTATATCGTGAATCGGTAGAATCGAGTAATCGTGGACATGCATTCGAGGGTAAGTCTCCAAATAGACATAACCGATTCTATGTGGAGGTAGAGAAACTTCCCGACGAGGTTATTCAGGCTTTAAGAGAGGGCCACTTTGGAGACGGTACAATTAGAAACAAGGATTCTAAAGAAATTGGAAACAAGTTTGGCGAATTCGATGGCATGGACAAGGATTTGATGCGTAAGATCTATGCTATCAACGGAACCAATGTTTTAGTGAATGACACAAAGGGTATTCAGAATCTACACGAGACTCGTGAATTGATTATTGAAGCGTTCAATGCGGTCTGCAAGAGGGGGCCAATCGCTGAGGAACCAATGATGGGTATGTTCGTTCGCCTGGTGGATGCAAAGTTGCACGAGGATGCTATTCACAGAGGACCGGCGCAGACCATCCCTGCGGTTCGGAATTCAATCAAAGGAGCATGTCTGCGCGCGCGTCCGGTGATTATGGAACCAATGCAGAAGATGTTTGTCAGTGTGCCAAATGATTGGCTTGGAGGCGTATCACGTGAAATTTCCAACCGTCGAGGAGTCATTGAGGATATGCCGGCGGATGGTGAGGTAACAACCGTTGTTGGAACAGTGCCTGTAGCTGAAACTTTTGGTTTCTCAAATGATATCAGGGCTGCTAGCCAAGGTCGTGCCGTGTGGAATAGTGAGAACTGTGGATTCGATATACTTCCACCTCAATTGTTTGAGAAGACTGTAGGAAAGATTCGGCAGAGAAAGGGCCTGAAGGCCGATGTTCCTGATGAGGCCTACTACACAGATTGATCAAGAAATTCTTTTTATCTGCCAATCTGTTAACTCTCGTAAAACAGAGAGTTCTGCCCAATACGGTAATCTATCTAGTTCCACATGGGCAGAATTGTGGCAAGCTTCGGCGGTTTCCCGCGCGTATTGGATAGAACCCAATCGTTCCAAGGCCCCTATTGCAGAATCTAATTCATCCTGAGTTGCATTCTCGCCTTTACCAAGAATAGATTTCAACAAGTCAACATCATCACCTTGCTGTTCTAGAGCGTGTAGTACCATGAGAGTCTTCTTCCCCTGAGCAATATCACTGCCTCTTGGTTTACCCAATGTCTTTCCATCACTCAATACGTCGATTAAATCATCCATCAACTGGAAACACATTCCCAAATGCAGACCCCAGTTAGTACAAGCATCTACAATTTTATCCCTTGCTCCAGAAAGTAATGCGCCAAGGCGCGCAGCGGTTTGGAACATAATTGCGGTCTTGCCTTCGATCATTTGCATATATTCTACAACACCTATATTCTCTTCATTCTCGAAAGCGATATCGAGTTGTTGCCCCTCTGAAACTTTGCGAACCATTGAAGAGATGTCCAAAATGACATCTGAAAGATAATCAGGTGCAATATTTCCATCCTCTACGAGCAATTCAAAACCTATTGCCAACATAGCATCTCCGGCATTAATCGCAGTAGGTACATCATATTCTATGTGCACTGCGGGGCGCCCTCTCCTGATTTCATCATCATCCATAATGTCATCATGAACTAAAGTGAAATTGTGAATGACTTCTAGTGCAGCTCCCACAAATTCTAGATCTTCATTTTCTGGACTCACATCTAATGCCTCTGCTACCAATTGTGGCAATGTTGCTCGCAAGCGTTTACCTCCTCCTTCGATCAAGTGCATCATTGCATTCCGCAAACGTGGTACAGACGTCTTGTTTAGTGCCTGTACGAGCAATTCCTCGACCCGAGGTCGGCACCTAGCAACTGCCTGCTCCAAAGTTTCGCCAATAATTGGAGATGGTACTAGGTCGATACGTCCAAAATTATGAATCAGACCATCGTCACTTACTGAATCTAAATCCTCCCACCATGCGGGAAGAAGTCTTTCAGCAATCAATCTAAACCAAGGCGCAATGATTTCACCTTTAGAATCAGCAAGAAATTCTTGTAACTCTTCCTCACTTACCCACTTTATTTCTTCTACCTCATTTGGATTAGGTGAGCAAACAAGGTCGCTTCTTAGAATAATGATATGATCCAACTCTTTCTCAACCCATTCCTCATCCATTCTTGACATATACAGCATCTTGGAAGCAGGGACAAACATTTCCGGTCTCAAATCAGTAGTGTCAACTCCTAATTCTTGCTCCACCTTTCGTATTGCTGCTTTGATGCTACCTTCAAAGCCGTTTCTTTCTTCGTCATTGTTCAACGGATGCGAGCAACAAGTATTAGCCCATATTCCGGGAAATGTGATTTTATCACTAGAGCGCTTCTGTAGAAGTAATCTATTGCTGGAATCAAAGACGAGTAGAGAAAAGGCGCGATGTAAACACCCTCTGCCAAAATGGGCATCAAACTTTTCAACATACCCTATAGGTTTGTCATCTTCGTTGACATAAATTAGGCGTTCCATCATGAAATCGACCTGTTGCGCGGAGTGCCCGGGTAGAGAATCGCCTCCACTGTTCATGTGCTCGCCTATCTTACGCACGTGCATTAAGCATAAAACATGGACTGAGAGCCATCAGGACTTAAGATACCTGAGTTCCAATAGTCTTGCCACGCAGTACCGCTTCCAACATCCGTTCCGGCTTAGTTCCATCTAACAACCAGACTTCCAGTCCTTCTCGCGACATTGAGCGAGCACATTCAACCTTCAATTCCATGCCACCAGTTACATCGATTTCATCATCGTGCTGAGTTGTGAATCTTGATTCGGCAGTCAAATGTTCAATCAACTCTCCATTTTCGGGATTATCCATCAATCCATCGATCCCATCCAGTAAGAATATTGCTTTTGATATATCGTCGATTGAAGATATTCTTTGCATTAAGTGATCACCTGATAGTATTCCAAATCTCGAATCATCATCACAATCTGTGACATCACCGAATGTTACTGGGACTATACTATTTTCATTACAGAATATTTCGATATCTCCAAAAAAATTCGGCCCGGTTCCCTTTGCCCATGTATGCGGAGGAAAACTTGCAACTTTCAATCCAGAATTTATCAGTGACTCGCATACTAATGAGTTCAAGGTCAACATTTCCGCCCTAACTAATTGAATTGCTCCTTCTTGTCCTTCAATTGAGTCATCCATACCTTGCGCTAAATTGAATTCCTTGGCTCTTTGATGACCAAATCCTCCTGCTCCATGGACGATTATTGGGCTCCACCCTTCCTCCTGCAATCTAGCGATTACGTTTGAGCAAGCATCTATGACTTCCATTCGAGCGATGCACAGTTTTTCCTTGGCAGTAATCAAACCTCCTCCTAATTTCACTAAGACCCGCTGCGCCATGTAGTAAGGATGGGGGCCTTACTCAAAGTCATTCGCCGGTGGGATGAAGACCAATCGCTTCTTCGTAGACTCATGGGTGATAATCCAACTGTGGATGAATTTCAACGGCATTTGCAGACTGAATTGGAAAAGTCTGAAGAAATTACCGATGTTGAAGAACGAAATCGTAGACGTCTGCAGATAGAGGCGGCAATTCAAGAGGCCATCGCATTCCGATACAAATGGAAGGAATTGAAAGATGCAGGACATGATCCCCTAGAACTACAGAAAGCGGTCCGTTTAGTTGCCAATCTAGATATCGCCCAAGGCAAAACTGCACAGCAAGGAGATTCAGTGTGCAAACATTGTGATGCTATACTTGAAGGGGACCTAGAATTCTGTTCTGCCTGCGGCAAATTCCAGTAATCATTCCTCTTCTTGCCAAATAGCTACTATCTCAGTTATCATTTGGTCATCTTCAGGCAAGACTTCTACATAGTCACTTGGTATATCTTCACTGAGGTACACTGTGGTTCCAGCACGATATATTGAGTTTCCATCAGCGATTGCACGAACTGTATCAACTTCTAGGATACGCGGCCTGTGGATTCTCACGTGACCGGCTTCCATGGCGTTAGCAATAGTCTTAGACAAGTGAACATGTTGTCGATCTGCTGCTTTGATACCATGTTCCAAGTGAGTATTGAGATCTTCTTCAGTGCAAGGATAGTACAGTGCTTCTGGAATGTCATCGGTTGGCAGGTCTAGTTCGATCTCAACGCTGTGACCATATGTTGCTCTAACCATATCTCCTTCAACCTGATATCTGCCTTTTGCTTCTGCTGAAGCAATCGCTTCAAAATGCCATGGCCTCAGCCAATGATAATAGTGCCTTGCTTCCTTGAATGCGTCGCATAGACTATTACAACTAACCCACCCATTGATGTCCATCTGAATGTTGAATTTTTCAGGGAAATGTCGCAGTACTCCTGCCATCAGTCTTCCGATTCCATTTTTTTCTCTCTCACTCATGATGAACTTGCCTTCTTCGTTGCATACTGGGCAATTTTGCCCCTCAAAATATCCGTGTGCTCTGCATTGACGTAACATGGAATCAGGCGGTCCAACCGCCCCTTCTTCATAACCTGAACGGTTGAGGTGACCGTGATGTTGAACAGCATCCATGTATTGGCCGATGTATGACTGCAGTCTTGGCCGGATATGCCCGCTCACCTTTTCACCGCGCTCACAAGGGAGATTTGGCCACTACAAGGCCTGAGGATATGGCCTCACAAGTGGTCAAGGAATTGATAGATAGAACAGGAATTGACATTGGTTTGATCGAGGACTTGAAGATAGGATGTGCATATCCTGAAGGCGTTCAGGGATTGAATATAGGTCGAATCACAACATACCTCAGTGGACTTCCTGCAAGTATACCTGGGGTGACCTCTAATCGCTTGTGCGGTTCTTCCATGCAAAGTATTCATGATGCAACAGGTGCTATTGCAACTAATGCAGGAGAATTGTTTCTTTGTGGCGGCGTTGAAAGTATGTCTCTTGTCAAGCGAGGGGGTTGGAATCGCGACTTGCACCCTGAGTTAGAGAATAGTTATCCTCAGGCTTACATCAATATGGGTTTGACAGCTGAGAATCTCGCAGAATCATACTCCATAGATCGGCAAGAACAGGAACTCTTCGCCCTCAACAGTCATGCCAAAGCAGCATCTGCAAGAGAATCTGGACATCTGGATACTGAATTGGTTTCAATAACTAATGCTGAGAAAATCATCTCAGAGGATGGTTGCATTCGTGCTGGAACAACCATGGAGAGAATGGCTGGCCTTGCACCTGCATTCAAGGAGGATGGAACAGTTACGGCCGCCACTTCATCTCCTTTGACAGACGGCTCTGCTTTCACCGTTGTGTGTTCACAAGAACATGCAGAAGAGTATGGTTTGAATCCCATGTCCACAATAGTTTCCAGTGCAGTAATTGGCGTCGCTCCTGAAATCATGGGGATTGGCCCTGTAAAGGCCAGTATCAAGGCACTTAATCGTGCGGGTATATCTCTAGACGATATAGATGTAATCGAGTTGAATGAGGCTTTTTCGGCTCAGTCCTTGGCAGTAATGGCTGATTTAGGCTTGGATTCCGATGACGATAGAGTCAATATCGATGGAGGAGCATTGGCTATTGGACATCCATTAGGTGCCAGTGGCGCTAGAATTACTGGTAAGGCTGCATCATTGTTGCAACGTACCGGAGGGGAATATGCACTTGCAACAATGTGTATTGGTGGAGGCATGGGAATCGCCACCATTCTACGAAATTATTGAGGGTTCACCTTCGCAAACCTTCTTTGACAAGAGCAGGTCTGCCCTTTTTATGGGAATGGGCATCAGGCGAGGAAGAAAGGCTGCAGGCGAGAATCTGAACGTCGATGAAGAAGGCGACTGCCCACGATGCAGGGGAGAGGCTGAGCCCTCATCATTGGCAGGGTTCCTGATATGTGTGAAATGTTCCCATGAATGGAAAGACCCGAATCATGTTCAAGCTACCAGAGGCCCCCCTCCCAATCATCGTAGAGATGCTGAGTTGATTGATGAATTCAGACAAGAGATGGAGAGCGGTCAATTGAGAGGAGTTTTAGGGATTAATAAGGACCTCTCAAGAGAACAAGAAGCCAGTCTACAGCGTCTTGAAGATAAGTGGATGACAGGTTTACAAGGGACATTCAATGTTGCTAATGAAGAACGTAAACCACTGATGATTTCCTTTGATGACGATGATAACATTGGCAATACGGTGATCGCATCGGTTACCTTGCTTAACAACGAATTCGATGGCGGAGAGGAAGTTCGTTTGGAATATCCCGGAAGGGGGACCGAATTCTATGGTTATGATGAGGATGATAGTAGAGGTTGGCGCCGAGGACGTACAATCGAAGATACTGCGCGTAACATGGCCAGTATAATCAATCGATTGTCAAACTTTGTTTATGCTTCTAATGATGGCGCCTCCATCCTCTTTGAAATGAAAAATACACAATTGGATTCAGCATCACTAGTAATCTATGTTGACGACCCTGGAGGTCAAGATTTAGTGGCTGAAAAGGGAGGTGTATCAATGGACGCCCGTGATGTACGAATGGTCGAAGATTATCAAGCGGCAGTTCAAATCGTGCTGGAGGATGGGATAATTTCGCCAAGTGAAGACCAGATGCTATGGGCGATGAGAGAACAACTGGGGATTTCAGATGCTGACCACGTGCGCATAGTTATGGGTATTTTCGGAGATAGAGCAGTCAAGGAATGCACCGGTTGTGGAGGCATGGCTGACCTTTATCCTGAGTACGCAGCATGGTATTGCTCTCCCTGTGAAACATGGGTATGAGGAAGCCATACCAGGCATACTTCTGTGGTATGCTTCATAAGTCCGCTTCAAGTCCCGCGTAATGAGGCGAGCAAATGGCTGAAGATGTACTGTATATTGGAGTGGACTTGGGAACCTTCCGTTCCGTAATGGTATCGAGTGATAATCACGAGGAAGAGGAACTTACTGTTATTGGTACTCCGAAAGATCATATCGCCAGAAACTTCCTCAAGAGAGACGTTCTATTTGGAGAAGAAGCACTGAAGAATCGATTGGCTCTTGATCTCTTCCGGCCTTTGGAACACGGTGTAATCAAGGATACTCAGAAGGACAGAGAATTCATCGCCCATTTCATCACCCATCTAATCGGTCTGGCAGACCCTGAAGAATACGATAGAGTGGTAGCAGTGATTGGAGCACCTGCTGAGGCATCATATGTCGATAAGACATACATCTTTGACGCTGCAGCCGGAACTGTAAATGCTTGTATGATTATATCTGAACCATTCGCTGTTGCTTATGCTTTGGACATGCTTGAACACACTTTGGTTATTGATATCGGTGCAGGAACAACTGACGTATGCAGAGTATATGGTACAATTCCAGAACCAGATGACCAGGTTCACACACAGTATGCTGGGGATTACGTAGATAACCAAATCATCGAACAAGTACAGATAAAGTACAACGGCGCTCAAGTGACCAAGGATATGGCTCGAAGATGGAAGGAAGAGCACTCCTTTACAGGGGCATCACCACCTGATGATCCAATTATGGTAGATTTCTCCATCGAAGGTAAAGCGATGACTCTCGATATTACTGATTGTATTCAGAATGCTTGTGAAAGTATTGTCGACCCGATTGTTGAGAGAGTTAAGGCACTTATTGCTTCATCGAACCCAGAATACCATGACTCATTCCGTCGTAATATGATTCTAGCAGGAGGTGGCTCAGGAATTCGAGGTCTTGGTGCATTGATTGAGGAGAGACTCTCTGATTTGGGAGAAATAAATGTACACGTAGTTGATGATCCTGTTCGACTCGGTGCCATGGGTGGTTTGAGACTCTCCATGGAAGTTCCAGAAGATATGTGGAAGAACCTTACATTGGCTTCACGCTGAAGTTGAATCATTCTTCTTCTTGGCTTAGCACCAGAGGTTGTCCACATGATGGGCAGTCATCCTCCCGCGTTAATTGCATTGGCCTTATTGCTAGAATCGAAGAACAATGTGGGCAACTAGCGTATATCTCACCTTCATCCAACCCTGTGCCATGGATGGGGATCTCCATGCCCAAATACCATGCTTTGAACAATACATTTCTCATTATATTTAATCGACGAATTGAAGATACTGCTGTGAACATCAATAATACTCCCAACAATAGAGACAACATATCTCCGCTGAAAATAAACATGAATGCTAGTATTCCAAAGAGTACGATTGCTGCTGCATTTAACGCGACTGCAAAAGGATAAGCCCATTCTCTACGATTCTTGAAACCAGACCATATTACTCCTAGAATTATACAAGGGAACAATGAGACCCATCCAAAACCACTAGAAATCGTATTGAAAATTGTCCACACGAATAAGGCGAACAGGAAGATCGTCCCTATCATGACAAAACTGATTTGACGGTGCAGAACCTCTAGGGGATGTTGCGTCGAATTTGGGACACTTCCAGCCATCACCAATTCATTCGGATCATTCGCCATTGCACCCCCCAAACAAGAGTACCTCATCATTCAACCGGTGCTTGCTGGTGCGAAGGGGCTTTGTGCGAATGCTTCTACGAAGTTTCGTGGAGAGATTGCGAGATACCGGCGTAGACCTGCATGGTAACAGCCTTTCAGGCAAGCGGGTCCTCTTAGGAGTCACTGGAGGGATTGCCGCTGTCGAATCGGTCAAAGTATGTCGAGAATTGCGCAGACACGGTGCAGATGTCATTGTAATTATGACACACTCTGCCCAGAACATCATATCTCCTCTTGCCATGTCTTGGGCGAGTGATGCGCAAGTTATCAGCGACTGGGAGGGGGAAATGAAGCAACTCGATGATTTCGATGCAGTACTGGTTTGTCCTACAACAAGACATCACATGGCAGGATTGTTACAAGGAATGATGGACACCCCTCTCTTAATGGCTGTTTCAGCAGCACGCGGCAGACAATTGCCGATTATGCTTGTTCCTAGTATGCATGAAGATCTAGCTTCTGATCCTATTACTGAAGAAATTCAAATTGAATTGAAGCGATTTGGAATGCGTCTTCATTGGGGCCCATCAGTTGAAGGTAAACGCAAACAGGATGATCACACTAGTATTGTAGCCGCTTTCGCGCATATGCTCAACTCCAAGATGGAAAATCGTCGGTCAGTCGTGATTACTCTGGGTGCAACTAGGAGTATGATTGATGATGTCAGATTCATCCAGAACATGAGTAGTGGTGCAACAGGATGGTCGGTTGCAGAAAATTTGTACAGACATGGACATGATGTAACAGTGGTTGCAGGAGTTCACTCTGTAAAACCTGCATTCGACATGCCACTAGTTATTAGCGCACCAGATCCTGATGAAATGCTTGAGGAATTGATTGCGCTTTCAAACGATCGAATCGATGCATGGATTCATTGTGCTGCAGTATTAGACTATGTGGTCAAAGACTCGCTTGAGGGTAAGTTCGGTTCAATGCAAGGAGATTGGCAGATTTCATTGATTGAGGGGTCTAAACATATCGTAAAATTACAAGAAGTCTGTGAAGGAAGTATCAGAATAGGTTTCAAACTAGAATCAGGTGTGAAGATGGCCGATCTGGTACATCGCGCGTCTTCTCAAATAGAAAGAGCAGGTATGACTGCTGTTATTGCAAACAGACTTGAGGATATTGATAATGAATCCAAACCGCGAGCCCATCTTGTTGACCAAAATGGAGAACATTGGGCTTTGAAAGATAACCAAGCTATTGCGGAAGCAATCAGATCACTCATCGAAAGAGATGATCAGTAAGTCTTGGCGAGCCACACTCTACGTCGAGTGGTTTTTCCAGTAACTGCACACTGCATATCTTCGGTAAAATCCTCTACCGCATCACCGAGGAATGAAAGCCCAGTTGCCCTTTCTATCATCTCAGCCTCCGCATTATTACCATCGAATGCAATTTCATAGACCATGCCATCAACGATTTCTGAACCAAGTGAGACATTTCCGTCAATGACTTCTAATTCAGACAGCGGGCTTACTCTACCATCCATATGTTCCGTAGCGCGTCGCTTCAGTTCATCCTCGACTGCGTTCAATTCAGAATTGACCAAATTTACAATATCATTACGGTCGAGTGGAGATTTACCGCCGGTTCTACGAGCCGCGAAAACAGTGCCATTCTGTATATCCCTAGGGCCTAATTCAAGCCGCAATGGAACTCCCTTGATTTCCCAATCGTAGTATTTCTGCCCAGGTCTGACATCTCTATCATCCATACGACAACGAAGTCCAGAATCTTTGAGTTCATCTATCAATATACGTGCTTGTTCACGAATCATATCACTTTGATCCTTCTTCAATACTGGAATGACTACCACTTGAACCGGTGCAATCTTTGGTGGCATTATCAATCCAGAATCATCTCCATGCATACCAACAACTGCTCCAAGTAAACGCTCAGACATACCGTATGTCGTCTGATGACAGAATTTTGGATTTCCATTCTCATCCTCGTACTTGATATCAAAGGCCTTGGCCCATTGGTCTCTATAATGATGGCAACTTGCAACTTGTAGAGTTCTACCATTTGGCATTACGACATCGATGGCAATAGTATACCATGCTCCAGGGAAGGTGTCCCATTCAGGACGCTTGGCGATAAGAACAGGTAGGCAAAGAACGTCCATTAATCGTCGCACTATCTCCAAATCTTCGGTAATTTGTCTACTGGCACAATCCTCGTCAATATGAGCAGTATGTGCTTCGAAAAAATGAATCTCTCTTACGCGAATGAATGAGCGCGTAGTCTTAGTTTCATAGCGGAAAGTATTGACGATTTGGTACGTCTTCAGTGGAAGATCTCCATGACTCCTTATCCACAGAGGAAAGAGCGTATACATGGCAGTTTCAGAAGTGGGACGTAAGAACATCGGTATGTCCAACTCATTTTCTCCAGCATGCTTGACCCAGTATACCTCCTTCTTGAAGCCAGCCTCTTCTTCTTCAATTCGCAACTCATCAGGATCTATTCCTTGTTCACGAGCAGCCTTTAATCTTGCAACCAAAGAATTTTCTTTTTCGAGTAGGCTCTCGGGAATTAGCATTGGAAAGTGTACCTCTTCATGGTCGGTTCTTTCCATTTCCAAATGAGTGAAACTATCTATCAGGCGCATCGTCTTCCAGCCATATGGCCTCCAAACGTCCATTCCTTTGATCGGATACCTCTTGTCTACCAACTCCGCAGCCTCAACGATGAATGGATACCATTCGTTGAAATCTGACTTAGGAGGAAGACCGCGCTTGGCTCTGGCAGGTTGTGTCACTTCACCACCTCAAGACTTCTTGCGTAGACCAAGGAAAGTGAGTACAGCAGCCCCTCCAATCATCGCATAATCTGGAATGCCGGGAGTTCCCGCAGCACCCCAGCCAGCATCATTGGAAATTTGATGGGGGGCTAACCAAATCAGCTTCTTGTTAGTAGTACACCAATCTGTAGTACAAGGATTGTATAATTCTCCAATTCCAATCACGAGATTGTAAATTGCGAGAACAAGGACGAATAGTCCGAGGAAAATGACCAATGGACGTCTAGAATTTGTCTGCGCCTGTTCAGGTATAGCAGCTGGAGGAAGCAATGTAGGTAGAGGTGTGCTGGTTTCCGGCACAACTTCAATCAACATATCTGAACCTGAACTCTGAGGCCTTGCAATAGATACCTCTTCGCTATCTTTGATAGAGATCCCTTTCTCACTTAACAATGCCTTGATATCCATCCCATAGATGCGTTCAGCCAAACTAGCAAGCGTCGGATCTTTGACAATTTCAGAGGGGTCCATGTCCCCATCCAATAACTGCTGAAGCCTTGCCCTGGCATCGCTCAAGTATACTCCTCCCACCACCGGTGGGCCTGCATCCCTTCTTCAAGGCTTTTGAGGCACCCCCCATAGGGGGTGATGCACAAGAATATAGATAAAATGCACAAAATATGTCAAGCATTACCTGCGGCCTCAACTTCTGCCCAATCATCGAGAAATTGTTGTAGACCCTTGTCAGTAAGCGGATGTTTGACGAGTTGACGAAATATCTTGGTAGGCATTGTTGCGGTATGTGCTCCCATCTGCATGCATTGTAGTATATGCATAGGATTACGGATTGAAGCAGCTAGAACCTTGGTGTCCAATTCAGGATACTGGTCCCAAATCGTCATTATTTCGGCTATAAGGTCCATACCATCTGCGCCCGTGTCATCAATTCTTCCGATAAATGGGGAGACGTACATCGCTCCCGCTTTGGCAGCCATAACGGCCTGCGAAGCGTTGAAAATCAAAGTTACATTAACTCCAATTCCTTCATCTGAAAGGAGCTTTGTTGCCGCCAATCCTTCTGGGGTACATGGAATCTTAATGATTACATTTTCAGGTAACTCTTCCTTCAAAACCAAGCCCTCTGCCACCATTCCATCCGTATCAAGTGCCGTAACTTCTGCTGAAATAGGGCCATCGCAAATCTCTGCAATTTCACGCACAACCTGCTTGAAATCTCGCCCTGATTTCTTAATCAAACTTGGATTGGTTGTAACTCCATCCAGAATCCCCCATGTTGCAATTTCTCTAACCTCTTCTACTTCTGCTGTGTCTAAGAAAAACTCCATACTATCAAACTCCTTTTTTCCTCGTTATTGCTCGCATCGCTGCTTCGATTATATCTCCAGTATTGATTGAAAGAAGATCAAGCATCTCTTCTGCTTGCCCAGATTCTCCAAACCTATCTCTGACGCCAACTCTCTCCAATGGCACTGGGTTTGTCGAACATAGGTGCTCGGCCAAGGCACCTCCAAGACCACCGATAATTGAATGGTCTTCAGCGGACACTAGACAACCGGTTGTTGCAACTATTCGATCAACTAACTCAGTATCTAGAGGCTTGATGGTGTGCATATCGACAACTGTAGCAGAAATACCATCTGCCTCAAGTTTCGCTGCTGCTTCAAGAGACTTGGACACTAGTACTCCGCAAGCGATGATTGCTACATCGTGTCCTTCCTTGAGTACCACTCCTTTGCCAATTTGCAATTCATCAATACGTTCTCCATGTATAACTGGAGTTTTGTTCCTTGCCGTTCTCATGTACGAAGGGCCTTTCAAATCCAAGCATTGTCTTGTCAATGCTGCTGCACTAACATCATCGCATGGATGCATGACCGTCATGTTTGGAAGTGTTCTGTAAATCGCCAAATCTTCAATCGACTGAGCACTACTGCCATCTGTCCCAGTATGTGTACCTCCATGACTCCCGCAAATGTGCACGGGAAGGTTTGGCCGCGCTATACCGTTTCGTACCTGCTCGAATGCTCTTTCTGTGAAGATTGCGAAGGTGCTGGCAAAAGGTTTGTATCCGCTAGAAGCCATTCCAGCAGCAATCAGCATCATATTTTGCTCACCAATTCCGCAAGATACTGTCCTCTCAGGAAACTTGCCTCGGAAATGAAGAGACTTGGTTGATTTACCGAGATCGGCCTCGAGTACGACAACCTTGTCATCATCAGATATATCCAACAGGCCTTGGCCATAACCATCTCTAGATGCAGCCATCATAATTCCACCTCCAAACTAAGTTCCTCTAACCCAAGTGCCAATTGTTCATCATTTGGAGCTGCGCCATGGAAGGATGGATTATTCTCCATGTAAGAGATACCTTTGCCCTTCACAGTATGAGCTATGATGACGGCAGGTAAATGCATGGAACTGGCCCATTCCAATGCTTCGAGTATCTCCTGCATGTCATGGCCATCTATTTCTTTGACTTGCCAACCAAATCCTTGCCACTTAGCAGCGACATCAAACATACGCATCTGAGCCTCGACAAAATCATCATTCTGAATTCTGTTATGATCAACAACTACCTTGAGATTACCTAACTCATGGTGCCTAGCTGCCATCGCTGCTTCCCACACACTGCCTTCCTGTAGTTCACCATCGCCTAACATGACCCAAATGTCCCTTTCACTATCTTCGAGACGCGCCGCTAATGCACAACCCATGCCGAATGAAAGCCCCATTCCCAAAGAGCCCGCGCTGAAGTCAACACCTGGCGTCCACTTCATGTCAACATGACCCTGACAAACTCCCCCAAGAACGCGATAAGATTCCAAATCTTCATGAGAAATGAATCCCGATTCAGCCAATATTGCATACATACCTGGACTAGCATGTCCCTTTGATAGAATAAACCGGTCTCTATCTGGCCAGTTTGGTTCTTCAGGGCGCACACGTAAATGCCCTGAATAGAGGGCTGCAAGGATATCAACTTCCGACAATGACCCGCCCGGGTGGCCAGCAGCAGCTCGATGTGTCATCCTCAGAATGTGTCCGCGACAGCGATTTGCAAGGGCCTCCAATTCAGCACATCTGCTCAGTTCTGCCGCCATCATCTACTCGCCTCAATGGATGGTTTACCATAGGGCCTTTCAACATTGACATCAAAGCGAATCTCGAGTTTACCTACCTTTGAGGTAACAAGGCCTTGATGAATTTACGAACTCCATTAGTAATGACATCTATTGTATCAGTCAGGAGATTGCCTCCCTCATCATGTTTAGGCAATGATTTCGAGACCAGATAAATGAATATTCCAATGAACCAAGCATAGAACAACAGGGTCCATAATTCTGGCAAAGACTTCAATCCAATCAACTTGTGAGGTTCATCCCACAAAACGATAATCATTGCTATGAATACACCCATCAATGATTCCCCTGCAATGAATCCTGCACCTAACAGTACACCTCTTGATGCAACCTCTTCTCCTGCGGCATTAGCCTCAGGTGAAGGTTCATCCAGCAATTCACCGTCAATCCTGCGATGTGCAGAACGAATTACTACATGACTGACAAGACCGCCCACAACAATTGGCACAGATAGCCCTAAGGGAAGATAAATTCCTATTGCCACCGACATTACAGGCATTTTTCTCCAAATGATGATTATAGCAATCAATGCCCCAAGTGTAATCATTGGAAGATTCAATTGACCTCCGAACATTCCTTGGATGATGGAACCAATCAATTCAGCTTGAGGTGCCGTTAGGGCTCCCTCACATGCTTTTTGTAAGGTCTCTCCAGAATTTGGATCCCAACTACTGGGTGGATTGTCATAACAATGTGTCTTGGTTATTCGGAATGCTTCATTCAACAACCAAAGTACTGGCCCAATGACTACGGCTCCTACGATAACGCCAATGATTTCAGCGGTCTGTTGACGGTACGGAGTGGCTCCTACAAGATGTCCCGTCTTGAGATCCTGCATAACATCGCCTGCTATCGCTGCATTAACTGCAACTACAGCAGCGATAATCAATGTAGCAAACATCAGGTCTTCCTGTTCCATTCCAAGAATCAAATCTCCAACAATCCAAACCAGCATGGAAGTGAATAGGAGCGTGGCAATTGTCATTCCCGATACCGGTGAATTGGAAGAGCCCACTACTCCGGCGATATATCCTGCTACGGCAGAAAAGAAAAACGCTGCAACAGCCAAAAACCCTGCTCCAACCAAAGCGAGTACAAGACTACCAGTTCTCCACCAATAATAGAAGAATGTGAGTGATGCGATGATAGCACAAACGATCATTACCTTGCGCATATCAATATCAATCTCTGTTCTTAGTAACTCGTCATCTCCTTCAGATTCTCTGAAGTTCAGAGCCTTCTTGAATCCAGTCATGATTGTTTTGCGCATCGACCAAAGTGTGTAGACTCCGCCGACAACCATTGCACCCACGCCCACAAACCTGATTTGGTCACTCCAGATTGCCATGAAAGCAAGGGTGGGATCCATTCCTGCTGGCCAACCATTGATAATTCCATACATGGGAACTAGAATACCAAAACCGATAACTCCGCCCAAGAATATGAAAGAAGCAATTCTCAATCCTACGATATACCCCACCGAGAACAAAGCGATGGAAACTTCGGTTCCAGCGTATACGCGCATGCTTCCAAAATCAAATGCCTTGTGAACCATATGCTTTGTTAGGTGCATTCCTTTGACGCACCAACCGAATAAAGCGCCAATTATCAGCGCGTAAATGATTGCTATAAGCCCGCTTCCTCCTTCTTCTCCGGAAACCAATACTTCTCTACAAGCAACTCCTTCTGGATACGGAAGTGCTTCCTCAACGATGAATACTCGCCTAAGTGCAATAGTAAACATCGTTCCCAATACACCTCCCAAGAATGCAATAATGAAAGTATCAACCCAATTGATATCCGACCATATTCCCATTACGAGTAGTGCAGGTACTGTGAAAATCACTCCAGCAGCAAGACTTTCTCCTGCTGAAGCCATGGTTTGTACAGAATTATTCTCCAATATTGAGACATCCTTGAATTTCAATCCACGCAGAATAAGCATCGACATGACAGCAGCGGGTATCGATGCACTAACTGTCATCCCCACTAGCATTCCAAGATAGGCGTTAGCAGCCGTCATGACCGTGCCCAAAAGGATTCCAATGATTATGACCCTCGTGGTTAACTCAGGTAGTTCCTTTTCTGCGGGCACATACGGAGTGTCCCCAGACATGTGTTCTGCGAAGTGGCATTGCTTCTCAATTATTCGCAAGTTGACACTACAGCTGAATTGACAAAGTGTTTGGATTCTCTTCAGGCATGCTTATGACTTTCCTGTAGCCGGTAGTGGACATGGTGGTGTTCCAATGACTGCAGATAGAGATTGGTTTGCCATGAAGCAAGATGAAGTCTATGCTAAATTATCTACCGCTCCAGAAGGTTTGAGCGACGAAGAAGCGGGAAAAAGACTCGAAGAATATGGTCCGAATAAACTCGATGAACCTGAAAGAGATGCATGGTGGCTACGTCTACTGTCTCAATTCAACGATCCGTTGATATTCCTACTAATGGGAGCAGCAGTCATATCCTTGGTAATTCATAGTTTTGAGCAGCCTGGAGATGCGATTTTCATCTGCTTGGTATTGACCATCAACGCAGTTTTCGGATATTGGCAAGAAAACCAAGCAGAGCAGGCGATGGATGCTCTGAAACAAATGGCAGTAAGTAACTGTATTGTTGAAAGAGAAGGTAGGGAACTCGAGATACCCACATTCGAACTTGTTCCCGGTGATATTGTCAAAATGGAGGAAGGACACAACATCCCTGCAGATGTCAGATTGACCGAAGTCTACCAATTCAAAATCAACGAGTCGGCATTGACTGGAGAGTCCGATACTGTAACCAAAAAGACGACATCAATTCAAGGTAAACGTATTTTGGCCGAACAATCAAATATGGCTTTCATGGGAACTGTTGCATCTAGTGGCAGAGCCGTTGGAATAGTTGTTACTACAGGGATGAAGACCGAATTGGGTCACATCGCAAGTGGGATTGCCGATGCTGAAACACCAAAGACGCCCCTTGAAATTAAACTCGAATCCCTCGGTCGTTTCTTGGGATTCATCGCATTATTTGTAGCAGTACTTCTGGTTTCATTGGAATTAGTAGTAGCATATCTTCAACCCGATGGCCGGAGTCTACTTGAGGTTGCAATCGATCAATTCATTGTAGCCATAGCAATCTTTGTTGCTATCGTTCCTGAAGGTTTGCCAATCATTCTAGTCATTACTTTGGCGCTAGGTATGCGAAACATGGCTCGACACAAGGCTATCGTTCGAAGAATGAAGGCAGTCGAAACCTTAGGCTCTACCACCGTCATCTGTACTGATAAAACGGGAACTTTGACCAAGAACCAGATGACTGTCAGAAAATTCTGGACGCCAGATGAAGAATACGATGTTTCTGGTGAAGGTTTTGACCCGACAGCAGGAGGAGTTGTTTCTAAGGGTGAGCGATTATCATCTGAAGGGTTAGAACAAATGATGGAAAACCCTGCTTTCAGAATGGGCAGTTTGTGCGCCGCTCTGTGCCACAACAGTACAGTGCACAAATTCGATGGAGCATGGGAGGCCATCGGAGACCCTACAGACTCCGCGTGTGCTGTGTTTGGTTGGAAAGTTCATGGAGATATAGAAAATCTAGGTGAAATGTTTCCACGTTCATTTGAATTCTTCTTTGATGCAGAAAGAAAGAGAATGAGCACGATAACAGAGATTGATGGTGAAACTTGGGTATTGTCCAAAGGTGCTGCAGGCGGCTACAGGGACCTAGTCAAAAAGATCGTCGTAAATAATCAAGAGAAGCCAATCAAACAAGGGGACATCGATTCGGTGCTAAATGCCAATCGAGAAATGGCAGCCCAGGCGATGAGAGTTCTTGCTTTATGCGGGCGCAGAGTTGAGAAAGGGGAAGATACCACCGACATGGCAAGCATGGAAAATAATCTGATACTCTTTGGCTTGGTTGCCATCATGGATCCTCCTCGTGCCGAGGTCAAGGATGCTATCAAAATCTGCAAAGCCGCAGGTATTGGCGTGAAGATGATTACAGGTGATCAAGAGATTACAGCACTAGCAATAGGACAAAATCTGGATATCGCAGGTAAACATTCTGAATCCTTGAGTGGCTATGCACTTTCTGAGATGAGTGATGATGAATTAATCGATAAGGCGGGTCAAACCGATGTATATCATCGAGTAACTCCTGACCAAAAGATGCGTATTGTCAGTGCTTTACAGGTACGCGGAGAAGTGGTCGCCATGACTGGTGATGGAGTCAATGATGCTCCTGCTTTATCGAAAGCCAACATTGGAATTGCGATGGGTATGGCAGGTACTGATGTGGCGAAAGACGCTGCTGACATGGTTCTACAGGATGATAACTTTGCCAACATTGTCCATGCTGTAGAAGAGGGAAGGAAGATTTACCAGAACATACGTAACTTCGTAAGATATCAGATTTCCACCAATGTAGCTGCAGTTGCTATCATCATAATTTCCACTTTCGTATTTGGATGGGACCTGCCATTTACTGCAACTCAGATACTTGTCATCAATATCCTGATGGATGGACCACCTGCAGTTGCCCTAGGCGTAGAAAAGAAGCATGGAAGCGTTATGAGTGTTCCACCAAAGCCTGTCAATGAAGGATTGCCAAATCTCATCGATATGGCTTTGATATTTTGGACTGCTTCGATAATGGTTGTTGGAACGTTAACCGTGTTCTACATTGCTGATGGATCAGTAAAGGCTCAAAATCATTGTACTATGGGTACTTTCGATAATGGAAATATCTACTTCGATGGAAAATTGGCTGCTTCTGAAGAAGGGCTGTGCGATGAAGAGGCTTGGACAAATTGGGCTGAAGAAAGATTCGAAGTTGCGAGGACTGCTGCATTTGCCGTATTTACTCTCTTCCAATTCTTTAACATCCTCAATTGCAGGAGTGTTACTGACAGTGTATTCAAACTAGGATTATTCAGCAATCGGGCGATCAATTATTCATTGATTGGATGTTCTGCATTGTTGTTATTTGTAGTTCAAAATTCAACATTCACCTTACCATTCTCTGATTTGATGATTGGAGAGTTATTATCGACCAAATTCCTCAACTGGACTACTTGGCTAGTGTTATTGTTGATTTCCTCCTCTGTCTTATGGATAGAAGAGTTCCGTAAGATAATGCTCAGAGAGGGTGTACTCAAGACCAAACTTGGCAACACCCCTTCCTTCAAGCGATGAAGGGCAATACAAGCATTCATTCTTGATGTCCATGACGAGGGGTTGGGATTGCATGCGCCAACCTGGTTTCAACTCGGACTGGATGAGATCCCAAAGCAACGGTTTACTCGCCCTAAATGGGCTGGATGAGGTGCTTGAAGATATCCGAGACCGTTTGATTACTGATGGAAGAATAACAGGTCAAGATGGACTCGCACTATTACTTCATGAAGATCTTGGAAGCATCTTGTCTATGGCAGATATTTGCAAGCGGGCAAGATTTGGAAAGGACATCCATTTCAATCTGAATATTCACGTTAATCAAACAAATATCTGTGTTCTTGCTTGTAAGTTCTGTGCTTTTAGGCGCGGAAGAAGAGCAACAGATGCATATGCCATGGATATAGAGAAATACATTTCAATGATCGAACCATATTCTGAGATAATAGACGAAGTTCATTCGGTAGGAGGATTACATCCTGACTGGGATGTTGGACATTATTGTGAATTATTCCGAAGGACGAAACAAAGGTATCCAGAACTCCATATCAAGGCCCTGACTGCGGTTGAAATCAAGCACATTTCCTCTCTGTCGAATATCAGTATCAGTGACACCTTGGAAATGTTGTCCGAAGCGGGATTAGGAAGTATTCCAGGAGGTGGTGCAGAGATCTTAGTGGATTCAGTTAGAGAGAAGATTTGCAGGGGTAAAGAGAGCAGTAGAGAATACTTGGACATTCACAGAAGTGCACACAATCTTAGCATTCCTACAAATTGCACCATGTTGTTCGGCACTGTTGAGACTCCCGAGCAGCGTATTGAACACCTGCTCAAACTTAGAGAACTACAAGATGAGACCAATGGTTTCCAATGCTTCGTACCCTATCCATTCCTTCCAGACTCAACCAGGCTACCCGAAGCCCAATTGGCCAGCGCTAACGAGATATTACGCATGATTGCAATAAGCCGTTTGATGTTGGACAATATTCCACACATCAAGGCATATAGAATGAATATTGGGGATGCCTTGACAGAGATAGCGATTTCTTGTGGAGCCGATGATGTGGACGGAACCGTACTTCAAGAATCAATAATGCACCTCGCTGGATCAACGGCCCCGCTAGATCATGGAATTGATGACATGTGTAGGCTCATTGAGAGATCTGGATGCGATGCAGTTCGCAGAAATACTGTTTACAATAAGTTCGAACGAGTCGTTGCTGACCGAGTTTCGCGGAGAAAATCCCTGCCGATGGTTAAGTGAGGTGATATAATGGAAAATACATCGACATGGCAGCGTACATTGGGAAGAGTCGCATTCCTCAATTGTGACCCACTATATCACCAAATCTCAGACAAGTGGAAGATTCTCGCTGCCCCACCTGCTTGGTTGACTGGACACCTACTCAGAAAGGACTGCCTGATTGCCCCTATTCCTGCTGCGGACTGGGCATTGAACAGAAATGAATTATCCTTAGTGCCAGGAATGGGTATCATATCTGACGGAAGTGTTGGGAGTGTGCTATTATTTGGTGAAAGAGAAATTGACGATATGAGAGATGTTGCATTACCTACCGATTCTGCAACCTCAAGACGATTATTGATGTATCTTCTGAAGAAGCGCGGACATGATCCGCGACCTGTGGAAATGGGGCCCGATCTGGAAAGTATGTTGGAGAGATGCGACGGAGCCTTGCTGATTGGAGATAGAGCATTACATGAAGCTCAAAGAAGGCCTGACCTCGTTCGTATGGATCTTGGTATGGAATGGAAGGATGTTACTGGTTTGCCAATGGTGTTTGCTGTTTTTGCTACCCATCGAGATGCCCCTCCGGATATTGTCAGTGATGCGTATGCGGAATTACAGAATTCCCTCAATTCATTCCGAAGCCCCGAAGTCAAGGAGGAAGTTGTTTCCCTGTGTTCAGCCAGAAGTGGATTCAATGAGGATCGTATCAGAAGATATTTTGAAGAAGTTCTCTATGATTTCGACAGTGAAGTGGAAGCAGGACTAGAAATGTTCATTTCTGAAGTTCTAGAGATTGATGATTTCAAGTTGAGCGATCAAATGAATCAATCCTTGGAATCACCCGTTAACATACCCAATGCTTTGTCCATTGCTGAATCTTCATCATCAGACGAGACTTTGCCTCCATCATCTTGAGTTTTCTTTGACCCTGAACTGCGTTTCTTGGACGTAACAACTTTCTTTGCAACGATGGAATCATCATCCACTGCTTTACTGGAGGCTTTTCCTTTCTCGTTATTGCGCCTCTTAACCTTCCTTCTTCCTTTCTTTTGCTCCGGCTTGGATTCTTCCGCTTCAAGTTCAGGAACGCTTTCCACTTTACGCACTTTGCGTACTTTGGTCTGGGGCTGTTCGTAAATGTCATACTCTGTATCCCAATCACCATCATGATATACTCCGTCTTGGCCATAATCATAATCCAATTCTACAGATTCAGAAAGAGTGTGTCGCTTAGAACCAATTGGTTGTTTACTACTAACGCGCTTTCTCCTAGCCTTGACAGGAGTAGAATCACCGATAGGATACTCTTCATGTGCTACTCTTCTCGTAGATTTTCGAGGAGGGCGCCGTTTTGGCCGAGGAGGCATAGACTCTGATTCGTTACTCCATGTTGACTCGTCGTCAGCGGAATCGGACTCCTCGTAATGTTCAGATTCATATAGATTTGAGTCATTGAATGATTCATCATAATCATCCTCTTCATCTTCCCCCTCTTCATCTTCCTCTCTACCCCCACGAATCAATGCATTAGAAATGTCCTTGTTTTGCTTGATAATCAATCCGATACCAATAAAGATTCCAAGGAAACTGCTTATTGGAATCCAAAAATTGTCTGAAATGAACGACGCTACTAAGCCAGTCAATCCAGGTCCTTCTTCCTCCAATTCTTCCATCAAGACAATTCTAATCGTTTCGTTCCGATTCCACAAGTCAATTCGATTATTTTCTGAATTCAAATCGGCAAAATCGATTGAAGCCGGGAACTGTGGGGCAATGATTGCGGAAGAGCCAGTAGGAGCAAGGATAATTCCCTTTACTGTAATATTGTAGGGCGCAATTGGAGCACTCGATAAATCAAATGTTGTAATCCAAGTAAGAGTTGCCCTATGACTAAAATCGCTGAAATCATTGGAAGAAATTCCAGATACGGGTTCACAGGATAGTGTTCCATTGCTCAATTGTGAACCCTCAACCTCAATCATTGAATGCCATTGATCAATAACATCCCTATGTCTAATATTATCGCACATGGCAGTTGACATCCAAGTTAATTCGTCGACACTAATTTTGTTATCATCAGAAAGTAGACTTGTAGTCAAATTTCTCAATGCATTAGAATCGGATCTATTGAATGATATGCTATCGCTTATGATTAACTCCTCATCAGATACTTGAAACTCAATATTTCGCATATAATTGGGATGTGGGTCCTTGGTACAATCTGAACTAGAACAGTTGAGGTCGTAAATATCCAAAATTCCATCACCATCATCATCAACATCGATTACGTCTGGCACTCCATCTTGATCAAAATCATCTCCCGGCTCACCAAAACCTTGCTGGAAGTACGTCGACTGATATACACTCGTATGTACAGTTCCAGTACTAATCACTAATGTCTCTTCATCATCCGATAAATCAAATCCATTCACATTGTGACCTATGTAAGTGAACTCATCGACTATCCAATCATTCACTCTCACACGCTGCAAAGAAGGCAAAATATTGGTTTCCAATACATATAGATGGTTTCCATTAAGGCTCCACTTGAGCTCCTTAGCTTGTAGGAAATCGAGTTCTGAGCCTTCAACCAAAGTCCCGTTCAACCAATATGATCTAACTTTTCCGTCATCTGTCAAGATGGCAACTTGAGAAGATGATGGATTGAATAAACAATCAACAATTTCAGAATCCTCGAACTCAATTGATGAGGAAAGTGAATGATCTGAAAGATCCCAGAAAGCGATTTTACCATCCAATCCACCAGATACTGCTATCAATCCCCCATATCCATAATCTGTACACGTAATATCATCCAAATGGTGCCCCGTCATGTGACCCAATATGGAAAATTCGGGGAATGACAACTCGAACACATCTTTGTCCTGACCCTGAAGAAGTATCTTATCTCCCGCATCAGAGAATGAAATGTCACTGGGATTTTTACCATTAGCAAATGTCTTTTCGTACTCCCTCCAATCATCAGTGAATAGCACTTTAAGTGCATCCCCCGAAAGGGCATCAGACCTAAGCCCCAAAGCGAGATATTCTCCATCGGGAGAGAATTCTAGAGCAGTTACTTGGTCCCCTACTGATATTCTTTCAACTATAGAACGATCGGATATGCGCGAAATAATAACATATCCTTCAGTCCCTGTGGCAATAAGGGAGGCGTCTGGAGAAAGGGCAACGCTATGCGTTTCATCGAAACTTTCCCTAACCACTGTATGCGCACCAACAAATCCCATGCCACTAGGTGTTGCAGCTTGTGCAAGTGCAATAACTGAAAGCGAAGTTAGCAGTAAAGCGACAAGTGGCCCACCGCGTACCCGCATGACTATCCTCGCTGCTGCATCACCCCATCTGAAATAGAATCTTTGTCGGCACACAGCAAAAATCAGCGATTATCATGATTATCAGATTTAGTCAAATCAATTCTTATCGACATCTAACTATCTTGAAATGAGGGCCCCATTTCGGCGCATCATGGATGAACAGAATGACTTGAACTCTGAATCTTTCAAGGTTGTAAGAATAGGTCATTCACCCGATCCAGATGATGCTTTCATGTTCCATGCTTTGACTTCCGGATTGATATCCACTCCAGGCTATCACTTCGTTCATGAATTACAGGATATAGAAACTTTGAACCAGCGCGCGATGAACAGAGAACTAGAAGTCAGTGCAATCAGTATTCACTCGTTCCCCGAGGTTGCTGGAGATTATGCCCTGATGAATTGTGGCGCCAGTATGGGGGAGGGATATGGACCGATGGTAGTAGCAAAAAGCGGTAGTGAGACGGAAGAAATCAAGCGAGGATTGATTGCAGTTCCTGGGTTGAAGACTAGCGCCTATCTAGGTTTGCGAATGGCTTGGGGCGATGTTTCAATCAAAGTTATCCCATTCGACGAGATCATCGAGGCTGTCAATTCCGGAGAAGTTGATGGAGGCCTTATCATCCACGAAGGGCAATTGACCTATGTTGAGCATGAACTTGACGTTCATCTTGATCTTGGAGTTTGGTGGTCAGAACATAATGATGGATTGCCATTACCGTTGGGCGGCAATATTGTCCGCAAGGATCTCGGTCGTAAAACGATTGAGAACATCACCAATTGGACGAGATTGAGTATTATACATGCACTTGAGAACCCAGAGCAGGCGCTGGAATTTGCTAAGGCATGGGGTCGAGGTATCGATGATCAAACAAATGAAAAATTCGTTAAAATGTATGTCAATGAACGTACTATTGACTATGGAGATGAAGGAAGAGAAGCAATTCGTAGATTCCTCAAGAAGGGGCAAGAAATAGGTATGGTCTCTGCAGAATTTGAGCCTGATTCAATCGAATTCATCGGGAGGTCATCTTAGTATGAATGATGGAAATATTCCCGAGGTCAGTGAATTTGGCTCAGTAGACCCCGCTCCTCCCTCAGAGGAAAAGGATGTAGAAACTCTGAAACAAGTTTTGAATAATGAAACTGAGAGGATGTTTGTGAGGATGAGATCCGTTTTTGCTCTTCGTAATATTGGTGGAAAAGAGGCGGTCGATGCTTTGTGTAGTGGATTTTCTAGCGCTTCAGCACTATTGAGACATGAATTGGCATACGTCTTGGGACAGATGCAGGACTCGAGAGCATTACCAGCACTGAATAGTAGACTAGAAGACCTCGAGGAACATGTCATGGTGAGACATGAGGCTGCAGAAGCGATGGGGGCAATAGGTAATCAAAATAGTCGCAAAATCCTCAACCGTTTTCTCTATGACCCATCTATTGAAGTTGCTGAATCCTGTGAAGTTGCACTGGACCTGCTAAATCATCATCTAATCGATGAATGAATATCTGGCCGATGCTCACATTCAAAGACCGGTGCCCCAACGGGTAGTTGAGACGCATGCCCCATGACCATGTTCCATTGGCTGCAGCACCTAATGGGGAGCTTGGTCCTCTTTGCCACGGGTGCGGTAAGAGATTGACCTTTGGCCAATCAATTCCTATCGATGAACACTATGCATGTTGGAAATGCTATCAGGAAATAACTGGAGTATCTTCAGCAACTGCAGGCAAAGATACAGAGCGCCCATTCTACCGATAAATGACCGCGTCATTCATCACCCCTCGGCTGTAGGACAAGGCCGGAGGCACCTAGATGGTCAAGGGATGGTCGCTTTTTGCTCATAGGTTCGAGCAATATTACCGATCTTTCGATGGCTGGATCCCCCCTCGCTTACGTACTAGGGAGTGGATGTTGATTCCGTTTGGTGGGGGTAGGCCCCTCAGACATATGGGCTTCGATGACCTATCGAGTATCAAAAGGAATCTAATTGAAAGGACCCCACATTCTGTGTTCTACAGTACTGCATATTGGAGAGACCCGCGTGAATATAAGATGAAGGACAAAGGATGGTTAGGTGCGGATTTAATCTTTGACCTTGATGGAGACCACTTACCAGGTGTAGTAGATACCGATTTCACTGGTATGTTGACGTTGATTCGCGAACAGGCCTGGAAATTATGGAATGACTTTCTAGAACCTGAATTTGGTTTTGATGAAAGATATCTGCACTTGACTTTCTCCGGACATAGAGGATTTCACCTTCACTATAGGGATCCTGGATTGGCACATCTTGATGGAGAGGCGCGTAGGGAATTAGTTTCGCACTTTAGAGGTGATGGAGTAGATGTCATCTCACTATTGCCAAGATCGATGGAGAGAGATGCTTCGGGATGGGCAGGGCGACTGAAGAATGGACTTAGGGACACACTAAGAAAACTCGATACTATCAGAGAATCAAACGATGAACAATCCAAAGCATTGATTGCAAATTACGTTGATTCACTCAGGAGGTCTGCCAAAATCAGGGGATTGAAAACAACGCGCGGTGAAAAGGTTGTGAAAGACCTAGCGGAACTTGTTAAGCACCCAGTTAGAAGGGACAGTCTAGAAGATGGAAATCTCAATGCACTAGGTGGGCGAAAAAGTGATTCTAATTTCCATCGTGATGCATTTATCGATATATTACGAAGCGATGCTGCCGTAGTTTTGGGCAATGCTGGGGAGACTGATGAAGTAGTTACTGTCGATTGCCACCGAGTCATCAGATACCCTACCTCTTTGCATGGTAAATGTGGACTGAGGGTCACTTCTTTCCCACTGAGTCGGCTGGACCCAGATGGAAGTGATCCTTTCGACCCACTACAGGAAGGACAACATGATGGAAGTAGAAATTCTTGCCGAGAACATCAATACTCGCATGGCATCAACTAATATCGAAGGTTCGGCTGGGGACCGATTATCGTTGCCTGAGGCAGCTGCAGCATTTGTCGTCCTCAAGGGTTGGGCACAACTCATTTGATAATTCGGTTTTACTCAAATAGAGTAATTTCGCCAAGTTCAAACGCGGTCAATGTTAAAGAAGAAGCGCGGAGTCCACAGTCCACCCGTAGGGTGATGTCATGGGACGCAAGAAGAAGAAGAAGGGTGCTGCACCTCCAAATCCGGCAGACCTGCCTCCTCTGCCCTTACCTCCTTCGCTTCCTGCCGCGATTCCCCCGCCTCCAACTGAAGGACTACCGCCGCCACCTTCCAAAGGCGTGCCTCCTCCACCTGTTGAATCCACAAAACCAAGAGGTGCATTAGAGGGGGCAGCAGCTCCTAAAATCTCTAGTTTGGCTCCACCTGACATGTCTAAAGAGAATAAGAAGGATGGATATGATTCATTGTGGAAAAGAGGGAGTAGTAAACCTCTGAAACAAGTTTACGGCCATATCGATAGACTCGGTGAAGGAGAAGTTGGTAGTCTACTGGACAGGTATGCGGACCGTTTTGGCCATCAACTAGATCGAGAGATTATCGTCAAGAGAAAAGCGGAACACGATTCAAAGGTTGCAGAAATAAGGGATGCACCTACAATTACACTTCTAGACGAGGAAGAAAAGGAAGAGATAGAGGCAATGCCAGCAGACGAGGAGCCCTCAGAAGACGAAGAGGTTGAAGACACTAATTCAGAAGAGGATTACGACGATGCGGAAGCAAGTGATATTGATGACGAAACTCTTGAGATGTTGAATTCAAAGAAATCTGCACTTGAGCAAGAGATCAAGAAGTTGAAGCCAAAATACCAACTAGCAAAACAGAAGAACCATGCATCGAAGTTGAAAAAGTTGAAGCCAAAACTTGAGGCTTTACTATCCGAACGCAAGTCTATTGCTGCAGTCATTGATGGAGAAGCCCCACTATCATCTTTGGAAGAGGACGAAAGTGATGATCACGAGGAGGTTGAATCTGAGGATTTATTCATCGAATTCGTTTCGATTATTGATAACCTACTGGGGAAGCTACCAGATACTGATTCCTTTATTCACAGCGATGAATTCACTTTGTATGCAGCTGTAGCGGGAAATCCATCAGATGCAGATGATAATCAACGAAGCGAGTTCTTCCAGATGGTCGATTCGTTGCTGCTTGAATTACCCGAGGATGAAATTCAAGCATTCATGCAATCAGAAGATTTCGCGACATATAGCGCGATAGGTGCAAGATACGGAGTTTGAGGCATATGGGATTACTTGACAAGGCAGGAGAGATTGACAAAAAACCAGCGGCGAAAGCCAAGCCAGCAGCAAAGGCCAAGCCAGTAGCAAAGGCCAAGCCAGTAGCAAAGGCCAAGCCAGTAGCAAAGGCCAAGCCAGCAGCAAGGGCCAAAGCAAAACCTGCTGCTAAACCCAAACCGGTTCGAGAGAAAAGGGAAAGGGTCAGGAGAGAAAGACCTGAGAAGGTTTTCCCCAAAGACTTTGTAGCAGCGGGAAAGACAAACAAGGCAGCAGCGTGGTTAGTAAATTTCATTTGGAACTGGGGAGTTATGATTGCAGTATTATCAATCATCATTTCCGGTGCAATGGCAGATATGACTTTGCTTCTTGCTGGAGGTTTATTGCTACCTATTGTAAACGTATTCTTCATTCCTGCAAAATTTGGCAGAAACATCGGACAATTTGTTTCACGTACTAAGTTTGTTTCATACAAAGGTGAAAGGCCAATCTTTCTACATGGAATAATGACCAACATCAACACACCTATGTTCTTCATGGGACTTTGGTTCTTGGTAAATACTGGTATTGGAAACAACAGTAGCGACGGTCTTAATGCTACAATGCTTGTTCTCTGTGTTTTGTGTTTAGCATTCCCCCTTTCTGAGTACATCTTCAAGAAAATTGTAGGCAAGGAATATGGACAAGGAATGTGGGACAAAATCTTTGCAGCTTATCTAGTTCATCACGTACCAAGTGGAAAGGAGACTGGATGGTTGGCAAGGTTGGAGAGCCTTGGTGAATTTGGAGCAAAGCGCATCGCTAAGATCGATGAAAAGCGTGCGGCTGCTGAGTCTGATGCAGCGGATGATGATTCATGACTGGACAAACTCGTAAGGCAACACATGAATCTCCTTTAGAGAAATATATCTTTGCCGTAGCAATTTTTGTCATGACAATGGCATTGCTATTGTACATTCAATCGCCTTTTTCCATCGCATATACAACGCTATCTTCAATTCTTCTGTTCATCAGTGGCATATACTTGCTATTGCAGTCAATTCGAATTAGGTATCTTAGAATTCTCTTTCAAACACCAAAAAGAAGCATTTCTTGTATCGAAGATGAAGAGTGGCAAAGTTTAGTGGTAAAAAATGATGCTGGAGTATCAATTCATGCTCATGCCAAATGGTTAGATGATACTGCACCGTTGATATTTTATCTTCATGGATGGAGTTCTAATTCCTCTCGTTCCTTGAATAGATGCAGAGATATTACTGGGCATCATGTTCTTGCGATGGATTTACGCGGCCACGGACATGCGCCAGATGACCCTGAATTCACAGCACAGAAATGTGCAGAAGATGCAGCAAAACTACTCGATTCCTTACCTCGTGAGAAGATTTCTTCTATCTCTATCCATGGACATAGTCTTGGAAGTTACATCGCAATTCGTTTACAATCGAGATTCAAAGGGTGGTGGCGACAGAAACTCAGATGCCTGATTCTAGAGTCTCCAATGACCGATTATAATCTCATTCTCAAAGAATACACTCCTGGCCCACTAGTTCTATTGAGGCCATTGAAATTTCGATGGATGATTAAAGCATGGAAAAAGATTCATCCAAATATCGTATTGACTGGTAGAGAAGATATCAAAATCCCAGAATGGGGGAGGCCGGAATTTCCAACCCTGTTGATTCAAGCTGATGATGATGAAAGATTGGGGATGAGCCATCACCAATTACTGCTCGAGAATATTGACCACGTTGAACATGAAAATCATGTCATCAAAGGACTGCGCCATAGCGGAGATAGTATTCACAAGGGTAGAACAAGACTAATGCAAGACTACCTAGATAGATCACTTCTCTGAATCATTTGCCTCGGATCCATTGCTGGATTGTGCCATAGCCACTTCTCTCATGTCCTCGGCTTCATCGGTCTCATCGACTATTTCTTCTCCCAACAATGTTTCAATCGCATCTTCCAAGGTGACTATCCCAGAAGTTCCCCCAAAGTCATCAACCACAGCAAGTATCTGTTGTCTCTTGCTGATGAAAACATCTAGAGCGTGATCAACACTTTCCTTCTCATCAATTTGATCGAGAGGTTTCATCATACTCGACAATGGCTTATCCCACTCATTTTTGCTCGCAGCCAATAGAATCTCTGAACGTATCACAAGACCCTGAAGATCGTCCATATTTTCTCCATACACAGGTATCCTAGAAACGCGTAGAACAGGATGTTCATCAAGTACTTGTGAAATTGTGTAATTTGCGGGGAATGAAGTCACTACCACTCGCGGAGTCATAATCTCGCCTACCGATATCTCGGCCAATCGTAACAAGTTGACGATGACTTTCTCCTCATCCTCCTCGATTGTACCCTCCTCCTCACCTATGTCGGCCAAAACCGCTAGTTCATCCCTAGTAACTGTGGTTTTCTGGGCTTGAGGCAATAGTTTACGGAACCACTCAATTGGAACTACGATTACAGTAAGCAACCAGGTCAATTGCTGAGTTACGTGTGCTGTCGGGGTCGCCAATTTCTTCCAATAAGCAGAACCGATAGTCTTTGGAAGAATTTCAGAAAGCAGCAATACTGCCACGGTCAATATTGCCGAAGCTAATGTTACCCATTCGTTTCCATATTCATCGTGAACCACCGAACCAACGCCCACTGCACCAACGGTATGGGCTATTGTATTCAAAGTGAGAATCGCCGTAAGTGGTCTAACAGAATCATTCTCCTTCAATCCGGACCAAATCTTTCCTGCTTTCTTCCCATCATTCTGCATCAATTGGATATGAGAATGAGAAATACTCAACAATACACTCTCTAACATGCTGCATAGGAAAGATACTCCCAAAGCAAGACTTGCATAGATGACCAGTAGGCTCGAAACCATCAGTGGGTGTGCCCTCCTGTGCTGAGGCGACATGCCACTGTGGAGATTCAAGTTATTAGGGGTTGTCGATAAAGTAATCACCTTATCTCATCGCGCTCAGGGCTGGTAAGGTGGGCGTATGGCAGACGAACATGTGTTGATTTGTGTCGCTTGGCCCTACGCGAATGGGCCATTACACTTGGGCCATGTTGCCGGTTGCTACCTACCCCCTGATATCCAGTTCCGATATCAAAGGTCTCTTGGAAACAAGGTCTTGATGGTTAGTGGATCTGACGAGCACGGCACCCCAATCACCGTTACTGCAGAACAGCAAGGTGTTGAGCCACAGAAAATTGTCGATGAATACCACTCGATTAATCATCAGGCCCTGTTGGACCTCGGTTGTATGTGGAAACCGCATATTGATAGCAGAGGTGGAGAGCATGGAGGCGCCCTATTCAACAGAACTACTGACCTTTCTCACAAAAGTAGAGTGCAAGAGAATTTCAAATCGCTGCTTGATGCCGGTCTATTTGAAACCAAAACCATGCAACAGTACTACGAAACTCGCGATGATGGGGGCGGCAGGTTTCTCCCTGATAGATACGTGGAGGGTGTTTGTCCAGGTTGTGAAAGCGATGGTGCTAGAGGCGACCAATGTGACTCCTGCGGCATAACTTACGAGGCACATGAATTGCTACAGCCTCGCTCATTGATGGACCCAAATGCCAACATTGAGATTCGAGACACGGAGCACTTATTCTATCGCCTAGATTTATTTCAACAAAAATTGGAAGAATTCGCAGAGCAGAGAATGCATGGTTGGAAAGCCAATGTCAAAGCTATGACTAAACAATGGTTAGAGATGGGATTGAGGCCGCGAGCCATAACTAGAGATTTAGAATGGGGCATCCCTATTCCGCTGGACAATGAAAAGTGGCAAGGGAAGTGTGTCTACGTTTGGTTTGAAGCGGTCCAAGGCTATTTGACATGTTCACAGATTTGGGCTGAGAAGTATTCTGATGATGATGCATGGCAATCTTGGTGGCAACACTCAGAAGATGGTACGAGCCCTAAGCACATGTATTTCCTCGGTAAGGATAACATCCCATTCCACACTATCATATGGCCAGCATTATTGATGGGTCTCAATCATGCTGCTGCAGGAAAAACTGACCTCGATGAGATATGCTCTCCGAGTTCAGGCCAACTGCATCTGGCCGATGATGTTCCAGCCATGGAATATCTCATGCTAGCGGGTGGTCAATTCTCTAAGAGCAGAAAACATGCAGTTTGGTTACCGTCTTTCCTCGAGAGATTCGATGCCGATACCCTGAGGTACTATCTCGGAATCAATATGCCTGAGAATCACGATTCTGATTTCAATTGGCCTGATTTCGTTGAGAAGATCAATTCTGAATTAATTGGTTGCCATGGGAATTTCGCACATAGGGTACTGACTCTTGCACATAGACTTCCAACTGGGGGAGATAACCCATTGTTGCAATATGATGATGCTAGTCTCTCTGTAGAATGGAAAAACAAAACAGAGAATCTATTTGCTGCAGTAGGAAATAGCCTCGATAAGCACCGCTACAAGGAAGCACTCAGAGCAGTCATGAATATCTCCCAATATGGAAATCAGTTACTTCAGAGTGCGGCGCCTTGGAAGTATCTCAAAGAAGAATCTAGGGACCAAGATGGAGCAGCAGAATCGTTGGCCGCTTTGGCATTCTGCTGGAGAATGGCAAGAATGCTTGCTATTGCAAGTCAGCCTTTCCTGCCATTCAGTGCTCAAAGACTGTGGCAATCAATAGGAGAAGATGGTGAAGTTTGTGACATGCTTTGGGAGTGTGCTAAAGATTGGCAAGCACCACTATTGTGGAATCCGGCGAAACCTGAACCCCTATTCCAAAGGTTGGAACTAGATGAGATTCTATCGCAAGAGCAGTCATTGGTAGATGATGATGTAGAAAACAAGGACCCCACGCAGAAAATGAAAGGAAGTGGAAAAATGAAGAATGAGGAAAAGCAGGCACCTGAAGGCACAGCATGGTTGGATTTTGAAACATTCATGGAGGTTGAATTGAGAACAGGGAAGATTACTTCCGTAGAAAACCACCCAGATGCGGACAAGTTGTATGTTGTTCGAATCGATGATGGAAGTGAAAGTGGAAGAACCGTGTGTGCTGGACTTAAGGAGTATTACAGCGCAGAAGAAATGCAGGGACGTAGCGTCGTATTTGTTGCCAATCTAAAACCCCGCAAGCTAAGAGGTGTAATGTCAGAAGGTATGATGTTGGCTGCCGATGATGGCTCTGGTGGAGTAAAACTAGTCACAATCGATGGTGAAATCGCAACCGGTTCAAGAGTGCGTTGATTCAAACATATAGATCAGAAGCACTGGTCAATGAAGCATTATTATCTCGCTTCTTAATTACAGTCTGTACTGCGGTTTGGAAATCATTCTGTAGAACTTTGCTTCTGCCATCTCTAATTGCCGCCATTCCTGCTTCAACGCAAGTAGCCTTAAGATCAGCACCACTGAATCCCTTGGTCAACTCAACCAATCTAGGTATGGAAATTCTAGAGGTCGACATCTTTGAGACATGAATCGACAAAATGGACTTTCTTGCAGCATCCTCCGGCAATGGAATCTCCACTATTCTATCGAACCTACCGGGTCTCAGCAATGCATCATCCAATATATCTGGCCTATTGGTTGCAGCAATTATCTTCACTGATTCTAAGGCGTCGAATCCATCTAATTCTGCAAGCAATTGCATCAAAGTACGCTGTACTTCTCTATCTCCACTAGTTGCAGCATCCAACCTCTTGGCACCGATAGCGTCAATCTCATCGAGGAATATAATCGCAGGGCTCTTATCTCTAGCCAATGAGAACAATTCTCGCACCATACGCCCACCTTCACCAATGTATTTCTGAGCCAATTCACTACCAACCATGCGTATGAATGTCGCCTTGGTATGAGATGCAACAGCTTTGGCAATCATTGTTTTTCCACACCCAGGTGGCCCTACTAACAAAACCCCTTTTGGCGGTTCAATACCTACCTTTTGGAACACCTCAGGCTTCTCAAGAGGGAGTTCAATCGCTTCACGTAACTTGAGAATCTCCTCATCTAATCCTCCAATTTCTTCATATGCAGTTTCAGGTCGCTCAATCATCTCGGCTCCACTTACAAGAGGGTCCCAAGCATCGTGTAACAGGCTAGTGACTGCAAGAGTATCTTGGTTCAATGCAACTCTAGTTCCCGGTTTGAGTTCACTGGGTTGTAATCTCTTGTTGACTGCAACTTGGAATACAGTACCATTGGATGATCGAACAATCGCAGATTCTTCACCGATGACATCCTGAATATGCCCTACAATCAATGGTGGACTCTTCAACAATCTTATCTCTTCATCAAGTCTAGCAGTACGCTTCTTCAATTTGTTGATATCACTCTCTAATGCAACCCTTTCAGTAATCAGTTTCTGGGCCTGATCGTGCAATTGTCGATAGTCATCCTCCAGTTGCCTCAGATCCTCCTCCGAGCGATTCTCATCAGTCCCAGAATGGGGTTTTCGGGTCCCAGCGTCGGATGACATGTACCCACCTGTGTTCGTCGACTGTTATTCAAAGTAATCAAACTCTGCGCTGCCAAATGTACAGTAACAGGGTTCATTTGTGGCGGTGAACACCGACTGTTCGAGTTGAATGGTAAACTGTGAGTTATGCGGTGCGGAAAAGACATCTATTCGCAGCGTCAAGATGGGTAAAGCAACGATTGAAGCCTGTATTCGTTGTATTGAGTCCATGGGATTACAGACAATTGCAACCCCAACTCCTCGGAGAAACACTAACTCGCCAAGTTCGAGTTCACATGGTGGTTATTCTGGCCTAGGGAAGGCAGGAAAGGACATAATGCATAGAGGAAGTAAAGAGTTACGAGATGACTTCTCAAAGGTAATTGCAGATGCAAGAGAAAAAAAGGGCTGGGATAAACGAGAATTAGCTAGAAGAATGGCTGAAAAATTCAACATGATTCAAGCAGCTGAGGCAGGTAAGCGACCAACTGATACCTTAATCAAGAAATTGGAAAGAACACTTGGAATCTCATTGATGGTAGAAGTGAAACCAGATGAAAACCGACAAGTCGGAGAAGGTTCTTCTCGTGGAATGACTCTTGGTGATTTTCTAGAGGATTGAGGAATCTTGATGGATGAAATATCTGTTCATGCAATCTGGCTTGCTCAGGATGACAAATCTAAGAATACTGCCGTGAAACTTGGCAGAAGAGGACTCATCACTTTGCATGAGCGGTTGACAAAACTTCCACGCAAAGGAATAATTCTTGACCCATTATGCGGAAAAGTTCTCGGTCCTGAAGACCGCGAAATGATGTCAAATCGTGGCAATCTCGTGGTTCTCGATTGTAGTTGGGCACATATTGAAGAAAGTGTTGATATTGTTTCAAAACGAACGCGTCTTCAAGCAAGAATGCTGCCTCTATTGCTTGCTGCCAACCCTGTAAATTGGGGCAAACCTGGAAGGCTCAGTAGTGCTGAGGCATTGGCTGCATCACTGTGGTTACTAGGATATTCTGAACAGGCAAAAACCCTGCTTGCATCATTTTCTTGGGGTGAACAATTCATTACCTTAAATCAAGAACCATTGGAGGCATATGCTTCTGCGGAAAGTAGTGAAGAATTGGTGAGGATGCAGTTGGAATTCTTTGATCTCCCAGATGAAGTTGTGTCCGCAATAGAGGAACGTCAAGACCAGTAGGTTCATTTCATTCTTGCAATAGCGAGAACCATGACCAACCCTTTGGTTGAATGTGTTCCGAATATCAGCGAAGGAATAGATGAAGAAGTAATTGCAGCAGTTGTTGCTGCAGCCTCAAGTATCGATGGCTGTAGAGTTCTCTCGGCAGAACCTGATGCCGATTACAATAGGACTGTCATTACTTTGGCTGGTGATCCAAATGCGGTCAGTGAATCAGCCTTTCAATTGATTAAAGAGTCAATCAAACTAATCGACATGAGAAAACATAGTGGAAATCATGCGAGGTTAGGGGCAGTAGATGTATGTCCATTCGTCCCATTGCAGGGTATCGATATGCTGAGTTGCGCAGAATTAGCCAGACGACTTGCTATTCGTGTCAGTGAAGAATTGAATCTGCCTGCATATCTATACGGTGCAGCAGCGAGTACAGAACAAAGGAGTAACCACAGTCTGCTCCGAAAGGGCGAATACGAGGGACTTGAAGCTAGAATGAGTGAAGGAGCGGAAACTCCTCATGCAAATGAGACGAGATTGCCTGATTTTGGACCGACTATTTGGAGTGAAGAAATCGCCAAAACAGGTGCGGTGATTATCGGTGCGAGAGACATTTTGGTTGCATACAATGTCAATCTGCAGGAAAGTGATGCAAGAGTCAGTGCAGCAATTGGCAAAACCATCAGGCAATCAGGACCAGTCATAAAAAATTCTAACGGAAATCGGTTGCCGGTATCGGGAATGCTTGCAAAAGTCCAGGGTATGGGTTTTCCACTGGATGAACATGGAATCTCTCAAGTCTCCATGAACCTACAAGACATCTCTGTTACTCCGATGCATGTTGTTTACGAGACAATCAAATGGTTGGCTAGCAATTACGGTGTCGAAGTTAGTGGTAGTGAATTGGTAGGACTGGTGCCAATTCGTGCAATGTTGGATGCTGGGCGATGGTACGCACCTGATACAGAGGAGGAGGGGGAATTAATCAGCGCTGCAGTAAAGGGTATGGGCTTGGATGACTTGGCCCCATTCGTAGCGAAGGAAAGAATCATTGAGATGGCAGTCAGGAGGGATGAATAATGCAGAGTGATGATGACTGGGCGGAAATGAGTTTGCGGGACTTCCAAACTGCACTTGCTAGTTCATCTCCAACCCCCGGGGGTGGAACTGCGGCTGCGGTCTCTTTAGGACAGGCGGCGGCATTGACTTGCATGGTTGCGGATCTTACCATAGGTAATGAAAAATGGAAAGATGGCTGGCAGGATGCAGAAACTTCTCAAGAAGTTGCAATATCGATGTTTTCTCGTTCTTTAGACCTCGCAACTGACGACAGTCGTTCCTTTGACGGAGTCATGATGGCATATCGACTTGCCAAGGATTCTGATGAAGAGAAAAACCTTCGCAAACAAGCCATTAGAGAAGCGACTCTTGGTGCAGCAGAGGTACCCTTAGAAACCGCTAGACTTGCCTATTCGTTGCTTGAAACGCTTCCATCACTTGCGACCACTGGTAACGGAAATGCAGTGACCGATGTCGGAGTTGCGGCCCTGCTTGCTTCAGCAGCCTGTAAAGGTGCCCTGTTCAATGTTGATATCAACCTGATTGGAATGGAAGGTGATGCGGCTGAGCAATATAGCGAAGAAGCGGCACAGATTCTAGAGAAATCGAGGCAATTATCGAGAGAATGCATGGATGCTGTGCGAGCGAGATTGGAATCTTGAAACCATTTCAATCGATGAACATGTTCATGACCATGTTGCTTCAGGTCTTGTCATGGACGATGTGGTCAGACGCGCCGTTCATCGATTGAAGGATGGCAAGTGGGTAATGGAGAAAGATGTGGTTGCCACAGAAGAACCATTGAGTATTGATTTGGTTAAGAATGATTCTACTGAACGCTGGGTCAGTATCTTGAGAACCCCCGGTTCTGACGCTGATTTGGTATTGGGACTATTAATCAGTGAAGGGATTTTGACTAATTGCCCAATACAGGATATCGAAATCATCTTGTCTGAAGGAAATGCTAGTATCATCATTCCCGAGGATGCTGAATATGACGTTACCCCAAGGGGCAGAATCAGTAATGGTTCTGCATGCGGCATATGTGGACGTCAAGATTTTGCAGATCTTCTATCCAAGGCCCATGACTGTTCCATTCCTGCTATGCATGTTGATAGCGAACTTTTGATCGGATTGCCACATAAGATGCTTACCGTACAGTCTGCATTCACGACCACTGGGGGAATTCATGCTGCTGGATTGTTCACAGCCGAGGGTGAAATGATTGTTGTCAGAGAAGATATTGGCCGACACAATTGTGTTGACAAAGTGGTTGGAGCTGGCGTCCGAATGAGCATTGATTTCTCCAAGTCAATACTATGTCTTTCTGGAAGAATTGGCTCTGAATTAGTGCTCAAAGCAATCGCTGCAGGGATTCCAATCATAGTAGCCATAGGTGCTGCAAGTAGTATGGCAGTAGATCTGTCTAGACAAGCAGGACTAGCGTTATTTGGCTTTACAAGAAATGGGAGTACAGTTTCCTATATCCGCCCAAACGATTCTAATTAGACTTTGAAAGAATATTTCTGGAGAACTTTGACAAACCCATCTACCTACGCAAACCTAAGAGCAGAAGGAGGTGAAAGAATGAATCCTGTTGAGAATGATTGGGACCCCGCTCGTCCAGGACACGAGCTTCTCGACATTTTGAAAGAAGAAGTGCGAACCAAAGGTGAGCCAAGTGTCGAAAGAATCGCAGAAATCGCCTCACTTACGGGAACAACTTCTGCAAAGGTCAGAGGCGCCATAGGTTACTATGCTGAACTCAAGCCAGAGGAGGCCACAATCAGAGTATGTACTGGAGAGGCCTGTAGGGCAAGAGGCGCCGCAGGAGTCATTGAAAAATTGGAGAATGCTGGAGAGAAGATTGGTTCATTACACTGCGCAGGCTTGTGTGCAGTAGGTCCAGCAATTGTCAAGGAAGATGTTGAACAATTTAATCCTGTTTCAAGGGCGGGGGCTGGATTACAATTCTACATCAGTCAAGACAGCATGAGTATGGAGAAGGGAAGTGAAAAGTTGGCAGTAACATTGCTGCATCACGCTCCCGACGATTCCGCACTGATTCGAACTGGTAGCAGAGGCATCTTCAATCTAGAACCGATGCTGGAATTGGACATTAACGGAGAAAGATGTGGATTTGGACCTATCAACTCTGAAGAGTTAATGGAGATTCTTAGTTTGATTGATTCTGGTGAATATTCTAACCACGCTAAGTCATTGGGTAAGATTGTTGAGATTCCTGCATTCGCTGAGCAAAGACGTTTTGCTATGGCCAATCTTGGAGAAGTAAATCCCTTAGATATTGAAGGTCTTAGGAAAAGAGGTTCATATTCTGGACTTAACAAAGCTAAAGAAATCGGTACTCGAGAGATTTTGAATGAACTCGAAATTGCTGGATTGAGGGGGCGCGGTGGTGCTGGATTCCCTACTCATTTCAAGTGGGCTGCAGCTGCAGCAGAGGAAAGTGATGTCAAGTACGTGGTCGCCAACGCTGACGAGGGTGATGCTGGTACTTTCATCGACCGGATGATTATCGAAGGGGACCCTCATGCCTTAATCGAAGGGATGGCAATATGTGGCTCTGCTATCGGCGCAAGATATGGCAAGGTCTACCTTAGAAGCGAATATCCAAATGCTGAGTTGATTCTTGAAACTGCACTTCAGGACGCTAGGGATGAAGGGATTCTAGGTGATCATTTCGACATCTCAATCGCTTTGGGGGCTGGTTCGTACGTCTGTGGCGAGGAAACAGCGCTTCTAGAAAGTCTTGAAGGAAGGAGGGGTGAAGTAAGAGCAAGGCCACCATATCCTACTCAATCAGGACTCTATGGTAAACCTACAATTGTCAACAATGTCCTCACCTTTGCATTGGTTTCTGTGATATTAAGAGAAGGAGGAGAACAGTATGGGTCATTGGGTACTGAGAGGAGTAAGGGCACAGTTATCGCTCAAATTGTAGGTGCTGTCAAAGAGCCAGTATGCGTGGAAATACCATTTGGAGGAACTGTCGCTGAGATGTTCAGAAAACATTCTGACCTTGAAGGAGTTGTTGCTGTCCAAGCTGGGGGCCCATTGGGAGGAGTATTTGCTATCGAAGAATTGGATTCTGTGGAGTTATCATTCGAAGGGTTAAGCGAGTCTGGAGGTCTTCTTGGACATGGAGGATTCGTTTGCTATGATAGTGAATTTGATCCCCGTGAAGAATCCATAGGTTGGATGAAATTCTTTAGAGATGAGAGTTGCGGGAAATGCACTCCTTGTAGAATAGGCACGCAGCGTGCACTGGAACTATTGAGAAGGATAGGTACCGAGCATGAAAAGATTGGAGACCGACAACTTTTGGACGACCTCGATGATATAATGAGTTCCACTTCACTATGTGCACTCGGGGGTCTAGCGATGATGCCTATCCGCTCTACTATGAAGAAGTGGCCAGCGTCTTTTGGAGGTATGAATGGTGAGTGAAAATTCTTTTACAATGTCCATCGATGATACAGTTGTCGTTGCTGAAAACGGGCAAACAGTGATGCAGGTTGCTAGGAACAACGGAATAGATATCCCTAGTCTGTGTGATTCTCCACATCTTGATGCATTCGGTTCTTGTCGTATCTGTGTTGTTGAAATCGATGGAGTTCGGGGCACACCTTCATCATGTACTACTCCTGCAAGCCCTGGAATGAATGTTGCAACAACATCCGATAGGCTCTGGCAGTTGCGAAGAGGAATCACAGAACTATATGTTAGTGAACATCCGTTGGATTGTCTGACATGCACCGCCAATGGTGATTGCGAATTACAGGATGTGGCAGCACAAGTTGGATTGCGCGAGGTGAGGTATGACAATACGCCATCGTGTGAAGGAATGCCAATCGATGACTCGAATCCTTTTTTCTCATTTGATCCCACTAAATGCATTGTATGTTCACGGTGTATACGTGCTTGTGACGACATACAAGTAACTCATGCTCTATCGATTGATGGACGTGGATTCTTTAGCAAAATCATTGCAGGTGCCGATGTTCCTTTCATGGAATCAGAATGTGTATCATGTGGTGCTTGTGTCAACGAATGTCCTGTTGCTGCCTTGGAAGATAAGGTTGAACGCAAGCATGGGGTGGCAGATGAATGGGTACGTACAACTTGTGCATTCTGTGGTGTTGGTTGTCAATTTGATGCAGGAGTCAAAGGCGACAAACTAGTTTCCATGAAACCTGTCGCTGAGTCCCCGGTGAACCAAGGTCATTCCTGTGTCAAAGGACGATTTGCATCTGCATATGTTCATCACCAAGACCGTTTGACTAAGCCGATGATTAGAGACTCTATCGAGGAAGATTTCCGTGAGGTCAGTTGGGATGAAGCATATTCCTACATCGCTAAGCGATGGCAACTGTACAAAGACGAGTCAGGTCCCGATTCCATCGGGGCAATAACATCATCTCGTTCCACTAATGAATTGAATTATCTTGGTTCGAAATTGATGCGCGCTGTAATTGGAACCAATAATGTAGACAATTGTGCAAGAGTTTGTCATTCTGCAACTGTCAAGGGAATGATGACAGTATTTGGAGCAGGTGCGGGAACCAACAGCCTAGAGGATATCGACAAAACCGATCTATTGCTAGCATCAGGATGTAATCCAATTCACGGGCATCCTGTAACCGGTTCTAGAATATTGAGGGCAAGAAAAAGAGGAATGAAATTGGTTGTCGCTGACCCAAAGGAAACAGAGTTGGCAAAAATAGCGGATGTTCATCTTCAATTACGCCCAGGAACCAACGTAGCTCTCTATCAAGGACTCGCTCACATCATCTTGAGGGATGGATTGCAGGCTAGTGATGAATGGATGAGCAGTAGAACCGAGAACCTTGGGCCATACAAGGAAATGGTTCAATTGATGACCCCTGAATTGTGTTCAAAATTAACTACAGTTCCGATAGATGTTCTTGAGAGGGCAGCACATCTCTATGCTTCTGCAAATGCCGCAATGTCTGTTCATGGTCTAGGAATGACCGAACATAGCCATGGCTCCGAGGGTGTCATGTCTCTATCCAGTCTTGCTTTGTTGACGGGTAATGTTGGAAGGCCGGGTACTGGAATAAATCCACTTCGTGGACAAAACAACGTTCAGGGTTCCTGTGATATGGGAGCATTACCGAATGTTTACACCAATTATCAATCTGTTTCAGATCCTGAAAGAAGGTCGGAGGTCTCTGCTGCCTGGGGGGTGGATGTTCCTGAAACACCTGGAATGACCTATCCCGTCATGCTTGAGAAAGTGTTTGAAGGTAAGATGCGTTCTCTATACATGATTGGCTCAGATATCGCCCAGACCGACCCTAATAATCAACGCGTTCAAGAGGCATTATCCAAACTCGATCTACTGATTGTTCAGGATATATTCATGTGTGAATCTGCAAAATTTGCTCATGTCATTTTGCCTGCTGCTTCTTTCCTCGAATCGGATGGAACGTATACTAATGGCGAAAGAAGAGTACAGCGAATTCGCAAGGCCATCCCGCCTCCTGGAGACGCAAAAGAAGATTGGCGTATTGTTTCAGAATTGGCAGAGGCCCTCGGACACCCAATAATCTCATCAGATTCTGTTTCTGATATTTGGAATGAAATCGCATCACTGACTCCTAATTTCACTGGCATCACCTATGACAAACTGGAAAATGTCGATGCGATTCAATGGCCAGCGCCTGAAAAGGAACATCCTGGAACTAATGTCATGCACATAGATAGATTCTCGCGTGGACTGGGAAATTTTGCGGCCCCAGAATTTGCTGAACCAGCTGAGAAGGCAAGCGATGAATACCCATTCATTTTGGTCACTGGACGCAACCTATTCCATTACAATTCAGGTACTCAGACTCGAAGAACTGGCCTAAGCGAGTTCCATGCTGACGATTTTCTTGAGATACATCCCAAGGATGCTCATAGATTAGATATCGTGGACGGAGCAAAGGTCTGGCTTTCCAGTCCTCGAAATAAGATCCAAATGACTGCTGTTGTAACCGAAGATGTCCGGATTGGTAATCTATTCACCACATTCCACTTCCCAGAAACTGGAGTTAACACAGTACTGAGTTCATCCTCAGACAGTTATACAAGATGTCCAGAATACAAGGTGCAAGCTGTTGCAATTTCTCCAGTTTGAACGTGGTAATGGATAAGAGAGCATTCCTTCACCGGTGCTCATGGGCCAACAGTGGGATTCTCTGCGACGTCATGTCGCCGAAGGAATTCCGCGGGAGTTAACCCGTCCTACAGAAATAGAATTGAAGGTCGACCATGCCCCCTCTAGACGTCAGATTCTAACTGAAGATGAGAAGATATTGGCTCTTCGAAATGCGTTGCGGTATTTTCCTGAATCATGGCATAGTGAATTGGCGCGTGAATTTCTCGATGAATTGAATAGCCATGGCCGAATATACATGCATAGATTCAGACCAACTCAATATGAGATGAAAGCTCATCCATTGACTGCCTATCCAAGTCGCTGCAAGCAAGCAGCAAGCATCATGGCAATGATTCAAAACAATCTGGACCCCGCAGTTGCCCAATTCCCATGTGAATTGATTACCTATGGTGGAAACGGTGCCGTTTTCCAAAACTGGGTCCAGTATAGATTGACCATGCGATATCTCAGTAAGATGACTGAAGAACAAACCTTGGTCATGTACTCCGGACATCCATTAGGTCTTTTTCCCTCAAATGCAGAAGCTCCTCGCGTGGTAGTAACCAATGGAATAGTAATTCCAAATCATAGTTCTCAAGAAGACTATGAGAGGATGAATGCCCTCGGAGTTTCACAATACGGACAAATGACTGCGGGTTCATACATGTATATTGGCCCCCAAGGAATAGTTCATGGAACTACGATAACAATACTGAATGCGGCTAGGATGCGCTTAGGTATTCCTGCTGATGGTAGTCTAGCAGGTGTGACTTACGTAACTTCAGGATTGGGGGGCATGTCAGGTGCTCAAGCAAAGGCTGCGGTTATTGCAGGCTGTGTTGCAGTTATTTCCGAAATCAATCCCACTGCAGCTAAGAAGCGGCATGAACAAGGTTGGCTAAGTGAATTGCATGACGATGTTGACAAAGTCATAGATAGAATGCTCGAAGCTAAGTCGCGCGGCGAGGCAGTTTCAATAGGGCACGTAGGGAATATTGTCGACCTTTGGGAACGATTGGTTGAGAGAGGAATAGATATCGATCTTGGAAGTGATCAAACTAGCCTCCATAACCCTTGGCAAGGAGGCTACTTCCCCGTCGACATCTCATTTGATGATGCCAAACAAATGATTGCTTCTAATCCTAGCGGATTTGCTGAAGCAGTTCGTCATTCTCTACTTCGTCATGCTGCAGCGGTCAACACTATGGTGGAAAGGGGCACATACTTCTGGGACTACGGCAATGCCTTCTTGCTAGAAGCGGATAGAGCAGGTGCAGAATTATCCGATGGCAAGGGCGGGTTCATTCACCCATCCTATGTCGAGGACATAATGGGCCCACGTTGCTTTGACCTAGGTTTTGGTCCATTCCGCTGGGTATGCTGTTCCCAGGATCCAGATGATCTTGCAGTCACCGATAAATTGGCTCGAGATGTGTTGCTGAAAATGTTGGAAGAGTCACCTCCTGAAATCTCGCAGCAACTCAGAGATAATATCAGGTGGATTGAGCAGGCTGGACAAAACAGAATGGTAGTCGGTAGTCAAGCCAGAATACTCTATGCTGATGAACAAGGAAGGCGTAGAATCGCCACCGCATTCAACGATGCAATTCGCGATGGACGCCTGAAGGAAGGTGTGGTACTTGGACGTGATCATCACGACGTTTCAGGAACAGATTCTCCTTATCGCGAGACTGCGAACATCAAAGATGGTTCAAGTTTCACTGCAGATATGGCTGTTCACAACGTGATTGGTGATTCTTTTAGAGGTGCAACATGGGTAAGTCTACACAATGGTGGAGGCGTTGGTTGGGGTGAGGTTATCAATGGTGGTTTCGGGATGTTCATTGATGGTAGCATGGATTCTCAGCGCAGAATTGATTCAATGTTAGCATGGGACGTTAACAATGGTATTGCAAGACGTTCATGGGCCCGAAATAAGGAGGCTATTTTTGCCATCAAACGAGCAATGGAAGTAGAACCATTGCTTGAGATTACACTGCCAAATCTCGTTTCTGATGACGTCATGAAGGGAGCCTTTGATTGAGCAACTGTATTCAATGGATATCGATGGCAAGGAGCGGGGTAGATTGTTGAATATTGAGCTGGACGGTGCAACGCTGTCTCCTGAAGCAATGCTTCTAGTAGCGACTGGAATTGCCACAGTTTCTATTTGCGAGGATGCAAGGACTCGAATTGATTCCGCTAGAAAAACAGTAGAAGGAATAATTCAACGAGAAGAAACTGCCTATGGAATCAATACTGGATTCGGCGCATTGTGCAATACTAGAATAGATGCAGCCAGCCTTTCTGATTTGCAAACCAACTTGATTCGAAGTCATGCCTGTGGAATCGGTGAGCCCATGGATGCTGTTCCTGTCAGAGCGATGATGGTAGCAAGAGCCAATTCGTTGTGTAAGGGAAACAGTGGCATTAGAATTAGCGTTATTGAAAGAATTTTGGAAATGTTGAATCTTGGTTTGACCCCTGTAGTTCCGCGTATCGGGAGCCTTGGGGCATCTGGAGACCTCGCACCGTTGTCTCATGTCGCCTTAACCCTGATTGGAGAAGGAGAAGTGTGCGATGAAGATGGAAACATTATGCCAACGAAAAAAGCACTTGCTGCCTGCGATCTTAATCCAATAACCTTGCAAGCCAAGGAGGGCTTGTCACTGATTAATGGGACCAGCCAAATATTATCTTGGCTGTCTATTTCTTACGCTGTCCTGAGGGACCTACTCCCCCTTTGCGATCTGATTTTATGCGCATCAATTGAGGCAACAAAATCTTCTATTGCTCCTGCCGATAAGAGATTGCACAGGGCAAGGCCGCATTCTGGTCAAGCACTAGTTGCTTCACGGATTCGAAAGGCTATGCAAAATTCGTCAAATCTTGAATCGCACGCTGATTGTGACCGTGTTCAAGACCCATACTCATTCAGGTGTGCCCCACAAGTCCATGGGCCTGCTAATGAAGCACTGCACAGACTGTATGAAGTCATTACTATCGAATTGAATTCTGCAACTGATAACCCGTTGATCTTTCCTGATTCTAAGAACCCAGGTCCACATGAAGTGGTTAGCGGGGGTAACTTCCATGGCGAAATTTTGGGACTTGCTGCAGATGCAATGAATGCAGCCGTCTTTGAATTGGCTAGTATCAGTGAACGACGCATGGATACTATGCTCGATGCCAAAAGGAGTTCACTTCCAGCCTTCTTGGCTTCACAATCCGGCCTTGAATCAGGATTGATGATTGTGCAATATTCTGCTGCAGCTTCTATTGCAGACATGAGGGCACATACGCGTCCGCACAGTACATTTAGCCTGTCAACCTCTGCTAATCAAGAAGACCATGTTAGTATGGCTGCAACGGCAGCATGGTATCTCTTGCAAGCCTCGCAGAGATTGGCAGATGTTCTCGCTTGTGAGGCGCTGATTGCCTGTGAAGGGCTGGAACACATAAGCGAAGAGCTAGGAGAAGGCGTCAAGGCCCTATATACACATGTTAGAAGGATTGTAGCCCCCCTTGAAGGAGACAGAAGTTTGAGTCAAGAAATTGCAGACTTAGCGTATGATTTCCTCAATGGCTTTGCTGATGATCAAGGACTTTCAAATTATATCGATTGATCTTTCAACAATATATCCAAGGACCTCCAAACTTCTTCCAGCCCGGTTAGTTGCCTAATTCTAAACCTGAAAGACGCGGCATTGCTGCTATCTCCTGCGCTTTCAAGGAGGTCGACTCTCCTATCCAATTCAACCGCAGTACGGACCTTCTCCTCAACAACCCTGTAGAGAGCATATGCCCTATCAATATCCTGATATTTCATCGCTGGCTCAAGTTCACTAACATCTAGCCCCATTCTCCTCCACGCAAGAATTCTTCTTCTGAGAATAGAACTACTGAATCCGGCCCTAGGCAATTTAGTCAGATGTACAAGTCGTATTGAACCATCACCTGCAGTGTCATATGTGGGTAATTCCTCGTCACCTTCTGCAGGGGAGATAATCTCTTGGAACGTTGTTTCATCATCCTCTAAGTCCTCTTCATCGCTTTCTTCTGGTTGAGGAATCTTCCATACCGGAGCCTCCCTGCGCAATCTTGCAATCTCTGTATCTTCAAATGCAAGAGGTTCTACAGGAATCAATAGGCTCCAAGCTGAAGTGCTCAAATCATCAATCATAGCCCTTAGAAATGTCAATACTGCGGCAAAACCATGTTGGCTCATCAAGTGCTCAAGCCCATCAAGAATGATGATGCCTGATTTTTCTGCCATTCTATCACGCATTCTACTTGCGATTCTTTCAAGACTGGGAGTTAGGGCATTTGAAGCATCGCGTTCAGTAAGCCACAATGTTTCAATATTGTTCAAATCTACCTTACCAAGCAGTCTGCGGGGAGGCAATCTAGTCATCAGCATAGCGTGGTATCCTGCCGCATTGATGCGATCCAACCACGCGAATGTAGCATCCACCCCTTCTTCGATAAGGTGGCATGAACCTTCCTGCGGCAGCATTCCCATGCCACTAAGCACCCCTGCCATGACTTCGCCCTCTTGCCGAAGGCTCTTGACGCTGACGCTTAATCCTGCTTGGAATTAGGCCATTATTGATAGAATGAACCCACATATGATTATAACGAAACGGTATGTGGACAGTATGGGTTTCCATGACTGAAGAAGATACAGACAAGGAAGGTATGGCCGAGTGTGGAGCATGTAGGGCAGTAGTCCCTGTAGACTCAACGGAGTGTCCCGGGTGTGGAGTATCCTTCACCGGTGTGAGTGATACAAGTCTAGGAGAATGTGGCGCATGTGGCGCTTTGGTTCCCTTGGATTCGCGTTCATGTCCGCAATGTGGAGTGGTTTTCGTCGCAGACGACGTTATCCAAATTCTCGCTGATTGGTTGAATGCAACTGGTCTTTCAGTCGTAGATTTGTTCAAAAGATTCGACGCCAATGGCGACGGAGTAATAGAAGCACAGGAATTCAAGACTGGTCTATTGGCATTGAATATTGCAGATCTGCCTGAATCTCAGGTCAATCGCCTGGTTGACACATTGGATGAGGATGGAAACGGGGTCATCGACCTACAAGAGTTAGAATCAACATTCACACCTCCTGATAACAAACCTTCCAAAGAGGTGGGGCCTGAAGACGAAGAGAAGGAATCAGATGACCAGGAAGATGCTTCTGAAGAGGAAGAATCAGATGATCAGGAAGATGCTTCTGAAGAAGAGGACTTAGAGGATGATGCCCCTGAAGAAGTAGAATCCGAAGGTGAGGACGAAGAAGACGATTCAGATGACGGGGAAGAAGACGCTGATGATGGTGATCAAGAAAGTGATGGTTCCGAAGAGGAGGAGGATGACGATTCCGATGATGAAGAAGAGGAAATACCAGATACTCCCCTAGGAAGAATGGTCAAGAGTTTCAAAGATGCAGGATACAATGCGCAGGCCGCCTTTGAGCATATGGACGTCAATAATGATGGACAGATTGACAGGGAAGAACTTAATTCAGCACTAACTCAATTCGGTGGTGGCGTTATCTCAGATGATGATGTTGATGAAGTCATGGCAGAGGTTGATTTCGACGAAAATGGAAGCATAAGTATCGAAGAATTAGTTGTCGCATTTGGCGAAACCTTCGAAGATGAAGAAGAGAAGGCTGCTAATGAAGAAAAGAGCGATTCGGCTACAAGTAAGGAATTCCCCTCTGACCTGCAAAAGAAATTGATGTCAAAGAAGGCGAATGACATATTTTGGCCAATTATGCATGCACTCTTCGGACTATTCATGGTTCTATGGATTGCAAATGGACTAGGAATATTTGTGAGCGGAGAAGGAGGCATCATTGAACACACAGGAGATGCCTTTGTTGATGCTGATGATAACCTGATTAACGAGGGTGATTCAACTGCTTGTGACCCTTCTATTCACGATTGTGCTAATTCCTTGACACCTCTTGCTGGTGATGGAGCTGGTTCAATGCCTGCTGGCTTCTATTGGGACGGTATCCTGATGATTATCCTCGGTGCCATTGGTCTTGGAGGTTCTCTGTATGCCCATTTGGTATTGATGAAACAGTGGAGAGCAAAAGCGAAGGGAGATTCTACAGAAGAAACTGAGTCCGATGAAGACAATTCGGACGAGAAGGATTCAGACGATGAAGCAGAAGACGAAGATGCTGGTGATAGTGAAGATTCGGATGAAGACTCAGATGATGAGGAATCCGAAGATGATGACGATGAGGATTCAGATGAGGATTCAGATGAAGAAGAAGATTCAGAAGATGAGGATACGGATGAAGACTCAGATGATGATGAGGATTCGGATGAAGACTCAGATGATGATGAGGATTCTGAAGACGATGGAGAGGACGGCGATGAGGGAGAAGACATCGACGTAGGTTCCAGAGTTGGAGTCGAATTGGACGGCGAGGAGATTTTCGGAACCATCCTGGAATTCGATGATGATGCTGAGACTGTAATCATCGAAGATGAAGAAACTGGAGACGAAATCGAGGCTCCTCAGGACAGCATGTTTCTGGAGTGAAGAAAATGGATCCGCTCGCCGTCTTCGACGGACTGAGCGTCTGTTCAGCATGTGGTTGTATACAGCAAGTTGGTTCTAGTAGATGCCCTGAATGCGGCACCTTTCACACTACTGCGCACCTTGAGGAAAGGGCACAACCTATACGAACAGAGGAGCCAGTAAAACCCATTGATCCAATTATGTACAGTCTTAATCCAGATTCAGAAATTCCACAAATTGAAAACGAGGAAGTCGAGGATATGACTACAAAATGGCGGGGGGGAATTTCTGATTTTCACATCCCTGATGAATCTGAAGTTTCGTCCAAGCGGTTGGAAGTGGAAGTGCCACCAGTTGAAGTATTGATTGAAGAAGAATAATTTTCTTTTATTGTTAAAAACCATTGATTTGAATTAATTGGTCTTTCAGCAAGGTATTGGCGGAGTGTTCATATCCGCAAAGCCAATGCAGAAACTGATTCAGATGGCCGAGTATCAGGGATTCTGCTTGAAATGCAAGACTTATGGCCCGATTTCAGGACCAGAGATGCACACTATGAACAACGGACGTAAACGTGTAGCTGGCACCTGCAGCCAAGATGGATGCACCGGAAGAATCTCAAAGATTATCGCGTGAGTCTGATACGCATACCGATTCGGATAAATAGACCGCCACCATCGATTGTGCCATCGGGCTCGTGGTCTAGGGGTCATGACGTTGCCTTGACATGGCAAAGATCGCCAGTTCAATTCTGGCCGAGCCCACCAAACATATCATCTCGTAAGTTGAGTGATTTTTTCCCCTCCAAGTATAGGCTCTGAGGCACAAATTTGCATTTCTCCTCAAGTATTTCATTAATAGTGGCCTACTGCGAGCCTATTTACCGGAATTCTACTGCAATTGAGTCCTACTCACACATGTCCAAGGGCGCATAACGTACATTATGCGCCCACCCGTCCATCGATTATACCAACATCTTCGGAATCTACCTCGAAAATACCCACGAGAGGCGGGCCCTCGATGACAGATTCAAGCCCTCCATCAGATTGATCGAGGGAAGATACCTGTTTGAGGGCATCACTAATTGCATCTTCTGAAATATACAGTGCTTGTAGAAGGAATGTGCCTTTTCCAACACTAGTCTCGCCTACCCAAGAAAGTAGGCAACCTTCTGAATTACGTCTTATGGCACTACGGGCTTTGAGAAGACGGCGAAGTCGCGCTTCATATCCAGGTCGTGCAGAAAGTACCGCTGTCTCCATCCACATAGTTCCACCTTGAAATATAAATAATAATCATTTAATATGGTTTTACTGTAATAATGAATAGTGCACCTATAATGATATTTTCAATAATATGTCGCCACACCTGACCTAAGAGTAACCGCAAAGGGTGAATTGCTTGGCTGTTGACACCAGGACTCCCAGAATGGGGATGCTAGAATGTTGATATCTGCCGCACCTCCAACTTTGATCATGCCATGATCCAACCCTTCCTCGTGCATAGTAACCTGGGCCGGATTTCTTGAGACGGCCACCAAACTAGCCAGAGGATCCACACCCATTCGCTGAGTCAATAGACTTCCTACAAACGGTAATGACAATATTCTACAATTCGGGTTGAAATCGGTTGCTGCTGCCCAAGCATAGCCGTTTTCAATACACTCTGATGCAGGAGGGAAATGTGTCTCGCCCATAGAATAGGGTGTACCTGGTAAGAAGCATTGCAATGTGTTCGCAGCATCTGCCTTTGATCTCGCATCATCACTACTCCAATGAGCATGATCACCAGATTGCGAGTTTAATTCGGCGGCTAGAGATAAACCACCTGCATCTGCGAATTCATCCACATGGAGCCGTATATCCATTCCTCCAGCCATTGCTGCTTTGCAGATTTCTTCTGTTTCTTCCAAAGTGAACCACCCTGGTTCACAAAAAACATCTGCACTTCGGGCGAGACCTGAATCCAATACCTCAGGTAACTGTTCAGATAGAATCTGTTCAACATAATCCTCCCTCTTCATTCCAGGAGGTGCAGCATGCGCACCTAGCCATGTAGAATCTATCGAAACTCCCCGAAGTTCCTCAGCAGCCTGTAGAAGTCTCAATTCACACTCTGTGTCTAAACCATAGCCACTCTTCACCTCCATAGCCGTAGTTCCATTCAACAAAGCAGTGTGAATTCTATCTAGCCCAATTTTCACCAGATTATCCAATGGCAATCCCCTAGTTTCGTTGACAGTATGTGCAATTCCCCCTCCTTTTTGGGCGATTTCGTGATAGGAGAGGCCCTGTTGCCTCCATCGCGCTTCTCTAGAACGATCTCCGCCCCACATCAAGTGAGTATGAGCATCAACCAATCCGGGAATGACTGCGCGCCCTCCTACTTCCAGCAGTTCAATTCCATCGAATTCCTGAGAGCTCAGATTACGTCCTTTTTGCCCACCGAGGTATTCCTCGCGCAACTCATCCGAGTCCTCAATCGCTGAAATTTGACCATTTTCAATCAAAATTCCCTTGCCAGAATCAGTGATTAGGTTCTCTTCATCCAACATCTCTTGTCCTCGTAAGAGACCTGAACCATGCGACAAATGTGCCAAGGGACCAATGTCCAACATCAGGCTCCGCATGTACATCGCATAAGGGCACGGTTCAAATGGCCTGCCCCTGACAGAGGGGTGATTAACATGGGCAAGGGGGTAGTGCTAGGAATCGAATCAACAGCACATACTTTCTCCTTTGGCTTAGTTGATTCATCAGGCGCTCCAGGCCCATCATGTTCCGCATTTCTGCGACCAAAAGAAGGAGGCATCCACCCTCGTGAAGCGGCAGATCACCATGCAGAAAATTCGCCAAGTATCCTAAGTGATTGGTTGAAGAACAACGATCTTGAGCCGAAAGATATCGATGCTATCGCATATTCACAGGGACCAGGCCTAGCTCCGTGCCTAAGGGTTGGCGCATCGGTTGCAAGAGCTCTTTCAACTCGCTTAGACATACCTTTAGTTGGCGTGAATCACTGTGTAGCCCACATCGAGATAGGTAGAGAAAGATGTGGTTGCGATGATCCTGTTTTGCTCTATGTTTCAGGAGGGAATACTCAAGTCATTGCGCGTCTAGGCAATCGCTATCGAGTATTGGGCGAGACTCTCGACATCGGCATTGGTAACATGCTCGATAAATTTGCTAGAGACAATGGTATGTCTTTTCCTGGCGGGCCCAAGATTGAGGCTAAAGCTAAGGAATGGTTACAAGAGAACCCATATGCATCACTAGAAGGCCTAGAGTTGCCTTATGCAGTGCATGGGATGGATTTGACATTCTCGGGCCTGTTAACAGCTGCCAAAGGTTTGGTCGACAGAGGCGCCCCTCTTGGTGCAGTCTGCTGGTCTCTGCAAGAACATGCTTTTGCTGCATGTATCGAAGTTGCCGAACGTGCACTGGCTCATACTGGTAAAAAAGAAATCCTGCTCGGAGGAGGAGTCGCCTGCAACCAGAGATTATGCGAAATGTCATCTATCATGGCAAATGAAAGAGGATGTAGTTCACATGTTCCTGAGAAGATGTATTGTGTAGACAATGGAAGCATGATTGCAAGACTTGGATGGATGCAATTGAAACATGCTGGGCCAACCTTATTGGAAAATAGCGCTGTTGACCAATTACTACGTACAGATCAGACCGATATCTGTTGGCCCTAAGAGCATTCACTGGGCAAAGCGTTAACATAGGTGGGTTGGACCGTTCGACGAGGTTGATTTTCACTTGCGACGCAGAGACGAGGACCCTGTCAATCCCTTCGCACAAGGTTCTCCGCGTTCAAACCGCAAAGCCACCGGTCAAAAGAAGAAAGCAAAGCAGCCTGCCAAACGTAGGCCCGCTCCGACCAAACCAACCAATGATGGCAGGGCCGAACTGGAAAAGAAGCGAAAAGAGGCGCTTAATCGGATGAAAGGCAAGCCGGGTGTAAACGCCAGTGGACCTGCAAAAGCAGGTGGTGGAGAAAGAAGCAACCAAACCAAGAATGTTCTTCCTGAAAAGACAGAGATTAAGCAAGAGACAAGAGAGGACCGCTTGGCCGATCTAGAACGTAAAAAGAAATCTATGGAGGGAGACCTCTCTGTAAAACCAGCCTTGACAAACAAATTACACGAATCTGGGAAAGCCCCTTCTGAAGAGGCCATAGCCTCAGTATTGCCCCCCGCAGAACCGGTAAACGTCTTCGCTCCAAAGGCGCAAAAATCAAAAAATGTCAAACCGGTAGACCGTAGGCGGCCTCGGCGTAGAGGTTTCAGAGAAAAGAAGGGAGGCGGCCGTCAACCTCAGGTGAAGAAACTTAATCGAAGAAAGTACCTCGAATACAAATATGAGGTTAGAGAATTGTTAGACAATCCTGCTATACCTGAAGAAAATCGTTCAAATATTCTTGGTCAAGTATGGGCCAAAGGAGAGCGGGCGGGAATTGATGATGCCATCCAATTCATAAATTCCAAAGAAGCTGAATTGATATTACCAGAAGAAGTGGCTGAGAAGCTCCGAGAATTAGTGAAAGGATATACAACCCGAAGATAGGTGAAAAATATGACAGATGAAAATAAAATAGCGAAAAATTGTGTTGCTTCAGTACACTATACTGGAACTCTTGAAGATGATGAAGTATTTGACAGCAGTGAAGGAAGAGACCCTTTGACCTTCTTAGTTGGGCACAGGCAGATGATTCCTGGGTTTGAAGAGGAGATGATGGGAGCCGCTGTCGGTGAACGTCGCGTATTCACTCTTGAACCAGATAGAGCATATGGACAGCGAGAGGAGGAAGGTGTAGTACAGATTCCACGGGAACAATTTGAGGGAATGGAAATCGAAGTCGGAATGACACTTGTGGCCGAAATGGGTGGAGGTCCTGCCCCATTCAATATCGTTGAATTGAGTGATGATACTGTCACTGCCGATTTTAATCATAAACTGGCTGGGAAGACATTGACTTTCTCAGTAGAAGTAGTAGAAGTCAGAATGGCAACTGATGAAGAAATCGCTCACGGACACGTTCACGGCCCAGGTGGACATCACCACTGATGATGCGGAAGTCTTGAGCATCGAGCCCTTATCGGCCCTCTATGCAAGGTGGGCGTAAGCAGGCTCCAGGCTCTTTGCGCAAACAGTATTGGCGTACTCTTAGTGGTATTTCGATACCGAGTATTTCGGAACCAGAAACAGGTGTTCCTGAGACGATCGGGCAGCCGGGCAGCCCCCCTTACACCCGTGGGATTCATGCAACAATGTATCGTAGCCGTTTGTGGACAATGCGCCAATACGCAGGCTTCTCTTCAGCCTCTAGAACCAATATGCGATTCAAAGCATTACTTGATAGAGGACAAAAGGGGCTATCTGTAGCATTCGATTTGCCAACTCAATTAGGTCTAGATGCAGATGACCCTCTTTCCCAAGGAGAAGTGGGGAAAGTCGGTGTATCGATATCCAGCATACAGGACATGCGATCACTTTTCGAGGGTATTCCGCTTGATTCAGTATCAACCTCGATGACGATAAATGCACCAGCGATGATTCTGCTGGCAATGTACATTGCAGTAGCAGAAGAAAAGGGCATTGAGCCTTCAGAACTACGAGGTACTATCCAAAATGACATTCTAAAGGAATACATTGCAAGAGGAACCCACATTTTCCCTCCACAGGCATCTATGCGACTGATAACAGATATCTTTGAGTATTGTGCTCAGAAAGTACCCCAGTGGAATACAATAAGCATCAGCGGATATCATATCAGAGAAGCAGGTTCTACTGCGGTACAAGAAGTAGCATTCACACTATCCAATGCCTTGGCATATGTTGATGCTGCACTTTCCAAGGGTTTGGATATCGATGTCTTTGCACCTAGATTGTCATTCTTTTTTAATTGCCATAACGATTTCTTCGAGGAAGTTGCAAAATTTCGCGCCGCTAGATCCCTATGGTATGATTTGGTGAGCCAAAGATATTCTCCAAATAATCCGAAAAGTGCGATGCTGAGATTCCATACTCAAGTGGCTGGAGTCTCATTGACTGCACAGCAACCGCTGAATAACATCGCTAGAGTCACGATACAGGCTTTAGCTGCAGTATGCGGTGGAACTCAATCATTGCATACCAATTCTTATGATGAAGCATTAGGTCTGCCAACGATGGAAAGTGCAACAGTTGCATTACGCACTCAACAAATCATTGCTGAAGAGAGTGGGGCTGCAGATGTAGTCGACCCAATGGGGGGTTCTTGGTTCGTTGAAAATCTGACTGAATCGATTAAACAAGCCTCCATGGATGAGATTTCAGTCATCGAAAAGAAAGGAGGGGCCCTGCAAGCTATTGAAGCCGGTTATCAACAAAGAAGCATACATGATGCGGCCTACCAACATCACAATGAAATCGAGAAAGGAGAACGCAGAATAATAGGTGTCAATCACTCATTGATGGAAGAAGAAAAGGTTCCAGCAACACAGAAGATTGATCCTGAATTACAAGAGCAACAATATCTCAGTCTAGCAAGATTAAGAGAAAGTCGGAATGGAAGCAAATGTCAGGATAGTCTGAATGAAATCAGTAGAGTGGCATCGAATGGAGGAAACCTATTCCCGGCAGTGCTTTCAGCTGTAAAGGCTGAGGCAACTCTCGGAGAGATAATTAGTGCTATGAAAGAAGTATTTGGAACCTACATGGCTGCTAGTGGATTTTGAGGTGAAGACATGAAAGAATTGAACATACACCTGGACCACATTGGAATTGCGACATATAGTCTTGAGGAAGGGAGTAGGTTTTGGCGCCTCTTAGGATTGTTTGAATCAGAAGAAGATGAACTTAACGAAGAACAAGGGGTGTCCATCAGATTCTTTTCCACTTCTCCCGAAGAAGGTTTCACACCCCGCTTGGAATTACTTGAACCCACCTCAGAAGATACACCAATAGGAAAATTTCTGGATAGAAAAGGTGCAGGTATACAGCAGATTTGCTTCCGGGTTACAGATTTGGTATCGATGCTCAAGCATCTCAAGACAAATGGGGTCAGATTGATTGATGAAAAGCCACGCAAGGGGGCAGGTAACACCTTGATTGCATTTGTACACCCACATAGTACAGGGGGAGTACTTGTGGAGCTTTCCCAGCATCTTTGATGCGGCGGCTTTGAACATAAGCGTCAAGACCCTTTCACAGGTCGGCAAAAATATGCGAACCTGTATCGACCGCCTAATCTCTCAGCCTCATATAGATGTAGTCAGATTAAGGGGCGAAGTAGAATACCTAACTGGACGCCTCGAAACCTGCTTACAGGACGGAGTGATTAGCAATGATGCATATCTAGATGCAGGAGTGATAACCGGAGCACTAGAGATGGTAGCAAATCACATAGATGCTGGAATACCACAGAAAGAGGTGGGCGAACTCCTGAGACAACAATTAGAACGCGCTGAAAGGCTGGAAACCAAGCACCCGGGCCTTAATCAAGCCATTGAATCCGGAAGGAATTGAGCATGTCAATACTCCTGTCTTCCAAGGGAGTAGAGAAGCGATTTGGCGACGTAGTAGCTGTTGATGGTGTTGATTTGACTTTGTCTCGCGGAGACATTGTCGGTTTGGTAGGCGGAAATGGAGCAGGCAAGACAACCATGTTACGTCTACTATGCGGCCTCTATCGGCCAAGCGAAGGAAGTATCTCTTTTCATACTGAAGAAGGCCTGCAAAGGCCCGTCCACGAATTGAGATCTAAACTTGGAGTAGTTCCTGAATCGACAGGGTTGTATCATCGATTGACTGCTTGGGAAAACATTCGCTATCATTCACGTTTACACGGTATTGAAGATAAAGTGGCTTGGACCAGAACCTTGAGATTTGCAAAGGCATTGGACTTTGCTCAAGACTTACATAGGCACACGCGAGGATTTAGTCGTGGAATGAGGCAGAAAACTGCACTATTGAGAGCGTTAGTACACGGTCCAGAGATTATGTTACTGGACGAGCCAACTGGTGGACTGGATGTGACTAGTGCAAGGATGGTAAGAGAACTAGTAAAGCAACTACGGGCAGAAGGAGGCACTGTGATTTACAGTACACACCATCTAGCCGAAGCACAATTGGTTTGTGACCGAATAATCATCATGCATAATGGACAGATTCGTATTGATGGAACCCCTGATGAATTGATGGAGTCCACGCAAACTGAAAGCCTGGAAGAAGCATATGTCGCGCTCACATCAGATGTAGCAAGAACGGGTGCGAAGGATGAGCCTGAGAGTAGATTGAGTAAAATGTGGAGGTCTTTCTTGACACCTTCATCACGAAATAGGGGGGTCTCAGAAGATGAGTGAGGCGAGAATTAGAATGCGTAGGATAAGAGCCATCGCATGGAAGGAGTTGGTTGACTTCGTTAGAGACTGGCGCACCCTAGTTGCGGTTATCGTCATCCCATTGCTCATTTTCCCGCTTCTGTTTTTTGCCCTTCCATTGGTTATGCAAATGGAAGCCGCAGAACGTCAAGCCATGGACCTAGACATCGTTGTTCAGGGTTCTGGCTTAGATATGGCATTGCTCGATAATCTGAGCGAAGATCGCCTGAATCTTAGTTTTGAAGAATTACCAGACGAATTATATCAAGACCTATCACAGCCCCTAGATGATTCACAACGAATCAAAAATGGGGAAGCACAAGCAGTTCTGAGAATTGAAGAAGATCCAAACAACAATACATGGAACTATGCTATCATCAGAGATTCTACAGATGAAAGGTCAAATGAAGCATTTTCGAGAATCATCAATGCCCTTGAAATATGGGAGGGGATGTTGGTTAACCAAACATTAACTGCGCACGGTTTGGATGTCGAGGATACCCTTGATCCTTTGCGCTGGAGTGGGGATTCTACAGATGCCGATGTTGCATCACAGGCTGAACAGGCTGGATGGGCACTATCTCTTTTCATCCCAATGATCGTTGCCATGTGGACAGCATCGAGTGCAATTCAACCTGCAATTGACATGACCGCAGGTGAAAGGGAGCGGGGCACTTTGGAAGCGATTCTTTGCTTACCGGTGAAGAGGTTTGATTTATTGGCAGGTAAGTGGTTAGCCGTTGCAACGATTTCGGGAACAGGAGTAGTTCTACAGGTTGCTGGTTTGATGATTGCCGTAGCCTACCTAACTGGTAGTAATTCGTTCCTGCAGATGCCTGAATTATCTTGGCTCAGTATAGCGCTGTTCTTCTCAGCCATATTGTTGTTCACTGTGATGGTTGTCGCCTTCGAACTCGCTTTGGCAGTGCGTTCGCGTTCCGTCAAGGAAGCAGGAAGTGTTCTAGCACCGATGATAATTCTAATCATATTCCCCGCCCTATTTGCCCAATTCATCAATCTTGAAGGAATAGAAGGATTTTGGTTTGCAATTCCAGTAGTCAATATACTATTGGCGATGAGAGAATTGTTGATGGATGATGTGGTCTTCGGACATGTGGCTATATGGTTCATCAGCAGTCTATCCTATGCGCTATTGGCGGCATGGTATGCTGCGAGGCAATTCAACAGAGAAGATTTGGTCGAGTCAATCTCTTAATATTCGCACAGTATTACTCTAGTAATACTTATACAGTACTGTAAGTAGCCGCAGACATGCCGAAGATAAGTTTGGACATGCCAACAGAGTTACTAAACGATCTCAAATGCCACGTCGGTGATGAGCACAAATTCGTCAGCCTTGCTGATGCCATCAGAACAGCATGCCGAAAAATGCTCGACCATCTTGACGAAGTAGATGCTAAACATGGAAGGAGAGTACGTACATGACAAGTCGAGAAGAAGCCGAAGAAGCTGTCCGAGTATTGTTGAAATATCTCGAAAAAGATCATTCGAGAGAGGGTTTGATCAAGACCCCCGCGCGAGTCATCGATTCATGGGATGAGATTTTCAGTGGTTATGGGATTCTAGCTAGCGAAGTGCTGCATTCTACGTTCAACGCAGAAGGATATGATGGAATCGTGTTACTGCGCGATATCGAATTCAATTCGACGTGCGAACACCATCTTCAACCATTCAACGGTAGAGCTCACGTTGCATATATTCCTGTAGAAAGAATTGTTGGGATTAGTAAACTTGCACGCTTAGTTGAAATTCATGCTAGGAAACTGCAAAATCAGGAAAGGATCACAAAAGGTGTCGCTGATGATATCGAAGAGCATCTTTCACCATTGGGCTGTGCAGTAATAATCGAAGCAAGACATGGATGCATGACATGCAGAGGGGTCAGGAAACAGAATGCGGTCATGGCCACCAGTGCGATGCGCGGAGTATTTTTCGAAAAGGCAGAGGCAAGAACTGAATTGATGCAATTGATTCGTAGCTCTCCACTTTCTAATTGAGGCATAATCATGGACTTGTGTAATCTCGCCGGTGGCAAGGTCGATGGGGACGAAATTTCCGATTTGACCAAGACCTATCCCGTTGTTGAGATTTTTAACTCAGTACAGGGTGAAGGAATTCACGCTGGCAAATCATCGATATTCATTCGTTTTGGTGGATGTAATCTTCGCTGCGAATGGTGCGATACTGAATTCGATGAATGGCAGGAAATGAGTGTTCTAGACATCCTTTCAGAAGTAATGCAATGGAAAACAAAACGAATCATCTTCACCGGTGGAGAGCCTGCTTTGCAGAACCTTTGGCCACTATCTACATGTCTGCGCAAGCGTGGATATCACATTGCGATTGAGAGTAATGGAACCATTGCACTTGAAGACGGCTTAGTGGATTGGATATGTATTTCTCCAAAAGACCAATTGTACCCTAATGTCAGCATCAAACAACGTACTGGAGATGAATTGAAAGTAGTGTATTGTGGCCAAGAACTCTCAATGTATGATGACCTAAGAATTGGATTCAAGCACCTACTTCTACAACCATGTTACATGGAATCCGAATCTGTTGAATGGAATGGTCGTAATGCTGCACATACGGAGGCCTTGGTGAAAGAGAATCCGGAATGGAGGTTAAGTCTACAGACCCATAAATGGATGGGGGTGGACTAATGCAGCGCTCAGTTATGGCGTTTAGCGGTGGAATGGATTCCACGGGATTGTTACTGAGATTATTGGCTGAAGGGCATTCAGTTTCTTGTCTATCATTTGACTATGGTCAAAAGCATCGTATTGAATTGGAACGTGCTAAATCCAACATAGAATATCTCCGCGAAAACAATTTGCACGTGGAACACCTAGTTGCAGACCTTTCCAGCGCCATGGAGATATTCTATTCGGCTCTGACTCAAGATGATCAAAGTGTTCCAGAAGGCCATTATGAAGAAGAACAGATGATGCAAACAGTAGTTCCTAATCGTAATGCAATCTTTGCTTCAATACTATACGGCTACGCTTTATCCAAAGCAATTGAAATGGATGAAACAGTTTCTATTGCACTGGGGGTCCATTCTGGAGACCACGCGATTTATCCCGACTGCAGGCCTGAATTCTACCAAGCGATTGCAAAAGCATTTGAGATTGGAAATTGGCATAGTGATAAAGTCGAGTTTCTCTTACCATATATCGAGCATGATAAGGAATACATCCTCCGAGATTCAATTAGAAATTGTGAATCATTAGGCTTGGATTTCGATATCGTATTTGCAAATACAAATACATCTTACAACCCCGATTCTCTAGGTAGATCATCAGGTAAGTCAGGGGCTGATGTTGAGCGCGTACTGGCCTTCCATGCTATTGGGAGGGTTGACCCAGTGGAATATTCTGAAAACTGGGACATAGTCCTGAATTATGCATTAACAAAACAAAAGGAGATGGAAGAATGAGTATGAGCATTAGACGCTGGGTAGAAACTGATACTGGGCACAGGGTGCCAAAACATCGATCAAAGTGCAAACATTTGCATGGCCACAGATATCGCTGGGAAGCAGAATTAGAAGGTGATTTGGTAGAGGTGAAGGGCGCTTCAGAAGAAGGAATGCTCATGGATTTTTCAGATGTTTCTGCCATTTTGAATGAGCATATACACGACATAGTTGATCATGCGTTCCTGGTATATTCACAAGATGCACAAACTCGAATTGCTCTAGAGGCAATGGGAGATGAACACCGAACTGTGGTCCTCCCATTCATTCCAACTGCCGAGAATCTAGCCAAATGGGCATGGGAACAAGTCTCTCCACACATCACCAGCAACTATGGAAACAAATTGCGACTTGCTGCAATGCATGTGCGTGAGACTCCGAAATCATGGGCCACTTGGAGGCCTCAATCCTGATTTTCGATACGTTTTCTTCTGCCCCTTCTCCAATTATCGTCATCGGAAACCTTCTGTAAAGCGGTTGTAGCTTGTACCAATGCACCGATTAACTGCTGGGCCTCGTCATCATTTGGCAATCCTCTGAGCATTATCCGCTCTACGGTTTGACTAACCATCCTTGCTTTGGTTCCTTCAAATGACAAAGAATCTGAAAATTCGCTTAGTGCTTGTCTTAAGATCCCCCTCGTGCCACCTTCAAGCGGTGAATCTGAGTTTGATAACAATTCATTGAACGATAGTGAATACAGGGCTAGAATAACTGCATGTGAAAGATTGCATATTGGATAGCCTTCCCAAGTAGGAATAGTTGTCAGTAAATCGCATTTGTCCAATTCTGGAGTGCTCAACCCCATCCCTTCTTCTCCGAACACAATAGCCACCATGCCACCGTGTCCCTTGACTACATCTCGCATTTGTTCCAAGTCCATCAAATGCCGGAATGACGTCTTACCGCCACCCTCCCTTTTCCCTGTGGTCCCAATGACCATCCCCATATCATCCATGCATTCATCCCAATCGGCATAGAACTGAGCATCGTCTAATACAGAGCCCGCGAATTTAGCCCGCTTCCTCGCATCCTCATCAATTTCACACTGAGTGTCCAACAAGCGTAATTTGGTAAACCCAAAATTCAGCATTGCCCTTGCAACTGCTCCAAGATTACCTGAATTGGCAGTACGTACGAGAACTACAACCACATCTTTAGCATGTTCTGGTAGTGGAATATCCGCCCTACTTCCCATGCTATTCTTCCTCCGACAATCTTCTCTCATCCCAAGAAATCACCCATTGTGGGTCAAATACTTGGTAAATGAAGGCTAGATGGCCACCTTTCTCTCTATCAGGCATAGAAATTGAACGCTTGCGAACCATATGCTGATTTCTGAGATACAACAAGCAAGCATCTATGACATCCTTACTAGAATGATGGATACTTACCGGATTACGGTCCCAATTGATGAGGACCTTTTCCATATTCACGCCCCGTTCAATCGGTGCGTCGCTGACGGTAGCGAGTGACATAGCCTGCAATCCAATTTCTCATGCGCTTGTTATTACCGACGTCGGTCAGCTTCTGAACCATCTTCTTATTGTGGTCGAAATCATCAGTGAAATGCTCTCCGTGTTCCTCTACCAATCTGATGGCTCTAATTTTGATGAATGAAGGCCTAATATTTCCCATGTTCTCAACTCCATTGAATTTAATCTTCAAGCAGTTTAACCTCGATTGGTATGTCTGCTTCATCGTGCCGAGTTATCAACAACTTAACCTTGCGAGGAGGGTTCTCAATGCCCCTGTTCCAAACGTGCTCATTGACTGCAGGGTCGATCCACACTTCCTCCTCTTCAGATACCTTGAGATGGCGAATAACCTCTCGACGGATGATCTTGATTGCTCTGGGTGAACGCTTGAAACGCGTAATGTTCCAAGCACCGCGCAATGGAACTGTCAATTCGCTGACTGATGCTCTTGCCATATTTTCACCTCTGTAATTTGCTCCTGCGCCAATTATGTCGGCGTGGATGAGTTGTAGTCTTTCGACCTGTCTTCGACATGACCCATACGGGTACTCTACGATTCTGCTTTGTCGCCTTATTCAAGCGAATCTTCTTGGCTGCGGGTTTATTTCTTGCCATATTTTCACCTCAGATTCTCCTTATCGTTGACTCCCTCTTACCGGAACCAAGCGAGGCCAGAATCCTCTTCAAGGATTCATCAGAAACCGGCACTGCGATTTGTCCGTTTTCATGTAATCCAGCCAATTGCTTCCTTACTTCATCAGCCAATTCTGGACGGCTCAATTCAAGTCGCGCTAACCGCTCTCTGGCTTCTGGCATGAGAATTGTTTTCATGGCCTGAGAAAGTTGGGCCTTCTCTTGTGATTCTAACTGGCTGCGCTCTTCACTCTCTAGTTGTGCGCGGGCTTGGTCCTCGGCCTGCTTCTGCAATGCGGCCAGACGCTCCTCTCTGAGACGAGTCAGTTCGTCATCATGTCCTGACGCCATGCTGCCCAACTCTTCACTCTCCTCAATAATTTGCAAGGAATGGATAAGATTCCTCAGCCTGTGAACGCATCTCACGAGCTACCTCATCGAGCAACTTGTGACCAGCAGAGGTAATAACTCGGCCACTGTAAATCACTTGATTTTCATCGTCAATGTTCCTGATCTCCTTGTCAACTAACTTCTCGACCAGCCCGCAGTCCTCCAACTGAATCAAACAGGTACGTACTACCTTGCGGCTAGCCTGACCTGCTCTATTTGGTGCTGAATTTCGATTAACCTTGCCTCCGAAGGCCTGAGCCAAGTGTGTAGTTCCAATGGGACCATATCTTGCAACCTTGCGCAAAACAGCGGCACTGCGCATCATCCACCAATTATCATCGGAAGGAGGGTGCTCTCTGTGAATTCCAGTCTTGACATGATTGGCCCATTCAGGTGCAGAAATGCCATCCATGTCGGCAAGGCGGTCCGCCAATACCGGAAGAAGCATATCTGCTGGAATATCGCGAAACGTGGTCATGTACAACACCGAGCGAGTCGCCGACAGACCTCCTCTATTTGAAGCCCACGGGGGGCCGTAGGCCCACCCGTTTAGATAAAATGAGACGTGAAGACATTTTTGAAGAGCGAGCCGCCACCTTGTTCCATGAAGAGGGCGCTGGCGCAGAATCCCAATCTGATTCGTACGCTCATCGGCTTGGGATTGACCCTAATCTTCATTTTATCATACGCCGTTTATGGTGCCACAATAGATAGTGAATACTACCTCTATTCTAACACAAATGAGGAGACTGATGCCGATTTATCCATGCGGAATAGAAGTGTTTCGAGCGACGAAAATGGAGATGAAAGCACCCAATGGATCTGGCAGACACAGGTCAATGTCAGCAACCTCAGTTGGATTAATACCAGCCTCGAAAATGTTCCAGATGGAACCTCGCTCAAAGTTGTGAACATGGCTGGCTGGTATAGCCATGCAGACTTAGGGGATGAAGATGCAGAGATTTTCAATTGTGCTAGCGACTGCCGTAAATCAACTTCGCATTCAGCCGCCGCAGTAAATGGCCAAATCACAATCATTGGGTTGACCGACCCCGATCCTGCTACTCGCGACGGCGGAACGGTCAGAGCAAAAGACATCGATGAAGCAAGAGATATGGCTGAAGAGATAGTTTCTAATGAATTCACTGAAAAATTATGGGAAATTCGAGTATCGATGCCCGGAAATCATTCTGAGGAGCCGAATCTAACCATGGTATTTGTCAATGAAGAATTGCATGACGTGATACAATTTTCTCTGGATACTGCGACAGAATTGATGTGGTCCATGGCTGCAGTAATTGGTTGTTTCATCATGGTATTGGTCCCAGTAATGACCATTTACATCTTCACCAGATTGAGTGCTTTCAAATAATTCAATCACATCAAAATTGT
>CAZGIY010000001.1:0-8847 GCA_964526445.1 uncultured Candidatus Poseidoniales archaeon | reverse complement strand
TTTGACGAGAGTTATGAAAACTTAACTGCTAATAATTCTGATGCTGAAGAGGAATGATGAGTCTATCCTACTCGTCGTCAGCATCAAATATCTTGTCTATGAATAGCATCTGAGGCTCATGCGGCAGCGACTAGTCAGCATCATCATCGCACTGCTATTCTGCAGCCATTTACCAGCCTTTGCGCCAATCATTCATCCCACTCAAGCGGCATCTGGAAGATCGGGTATCGACGTTTACGTTAGTGATATTGACATCGCATACCAAAACAGTGCTGATACGAACAAGTACCAGATGTTCAGCAGCAATCACCCGATTTCGGGATTCAATCGTCCCGCCAACCTCTTCGTGGTAGATGGAGTATCTGGTGTCCCGATGACAGTCTCGATTACAGCATCAAACAGTGGAACCAGCGATTCCTCTTCATTCCCGGCAGAAGTAGTGATTCTACACGACGAATACATCATGTTTGAATTACACAATACCAGTTTTACTTTCCCCAATGTTCCAGCTTCTAGTAGCTCTTCTACCAGTTTCACGTGGACCCCATCATATACTGGAAATCATACAATGGAGATACGCTTGCAAAATAGCAATGATGATGTCTACAGTAATAATGTCAAAACGCGCCACATGACTATCGCATATCATTATGACAACTGTGACGACCTATCTACTTGGTCTGCGGGGAATGGGTGGTCCTCCAATAGTGACACCTCAACTTCAGCAGGCGTTTCTTGTCATGTTGGAAATGGTCAATCCAGTACCTATGGGGCATCGTGGTCAACAAACCTAGACATGCCAGTAATGGATCTATCAAATGCTGTAGCAAACCCCAGTCGCGTAGTTGGATTGAGTTTCTTCTATACAGGTTCTGTACAACAAGGCGACTCACTTTCAATCCAAGCGCGAAGTAATGATGGTACATGGGAAGAACTGGCTTCAATAACTGGCACCATAGATGGTGATTTCTTGGACGGGACTACCAATTGGCAAACTTTCTCAGTGTCCTCAGGGTCTCAAGTTAGTCCAACAGTTCCAATGGCGAGCAAGCACTTCCATACATCTTCGCAAATTCGCTTCTCTTTCAGCAGTGATGCCAGTGGCCAAGATATTGGTTACTGGATAGACGATATCGTGATGTTTTACGACCAAAAAGCAGAAGTGGGGGAATTTGATTGGCGTACCGGAGCACCTGCGGATTCGCAAGCACGTAGAGGTGAATGGTCCGATCATACGGTTCGAATATTCAATGAAGGGAACCTTTCAGACAGATTCATTCCATCTGTCCAAGGACTCCCAAATGATTGGGAAGTTGCTTTCAACCACGAAACCGGTTCCAATGTTGACACCCAAAATGGAGTTAGAGTATCACCCGGTGAAAGCAAGGACATACGTATTCGCATCAAACCTGGTACCAATGCAAGTACCGGAAACCAGAGTTTTACTTTCACTGCACACAGTATGGAATACAACAATGTCAAGGATTCAAGCACTGCAAAAATCAACGTTTTACCCGACCATATTCCATCGATAAATGAATTGCAAACAACACCTACATGTGCGGCAGGACACTCTTGTGAATTCTTTGTACAGGTAGAAAATATTGGAGATTCAATAGACACTTTTGACATTACTGTCTCTCCATTTGATTTACGCCAGGGCTGGTCGCTTGGGCTCGCATGGGACCAAAACAGCGCAGTACAGATTACCCCCGGTAATCCTGCGAATATCAAATTCATCGTCAGTGTTCCTGAAGGTGAGGACCCCGATGTCAGTAGTTCGGTGACCATGGAAGTCGCCAGCAGAAGCGACCCCTCGCGCTCCGACAGTTCATTGATCAAAGCCGCTGCTGCGATGATTTCCAGTGCTGAATTCAGTATTCAAGAAGAACATATTCCAAGTAATGGCTGGGTGATTGAACCTGGCGATTCAATAACGGTTAGATTCACACTTTGGAACAATGCAAGCAGACAAGACACCTTCAGTTTCGAACTGGACGTACAAGGTAGTAGAACTTGGCAAGTTGATGTCCCAGAATACCCCATTCTACCTATCAATCCAGGTTCGAATACGGTCTATTCCATCACCGTCACCGCACCTGAGACTGCACAAGCGGGAGACCCCGGGCCCGTATTGATACCTAAAGCTCAAAGCAGTCGTTCCAGCATGAATGTAAGTAATTTCGAGTTTTCTGAAATCGCTGTTTCCAATATGCACGATCTTTTGATTAGAAGCATAGATTTACCCTCATTAATCCGCCCAGGAAATGCAACAATTTTCTCATTTGAAGTTGAGAATGAAGGAAATGGATTTGTAGATGCGGTTATCTCTGTTCCCGATTTACCCAGCACTTGGCAGTGGTGGACAGTTGTTGATGGCATCAACTATACTGGACCTTTTGAGTTGACACCTTCCTATGAATTGAGGGATATTGCCATCGTCCAACTACATATTTTGGCCCCTGCAAACGAAGTCGCTGGAGAAAGCCTAGAATTCAGAATCATTGTTGAACCGCTTGAAGGTGAAGACAGCAATCTAGAGGACAACGTTCTATCCCACGAGATCTTGACTTCCTCGGTGAAACGACCAGAGTTAGTTCCTCCCGATGATGATGAATTGAATATGATGACAACTGGGAGAATCGATTTCATATTCAGCGTTACCAATCAAGGAAATGTAGTGGATAGTGGAATCAAAGTCAGAGCCCTGCATTCAACCAACCCTCCTGGAGGTCAAGTCTCTGTTATTGTCGAAAAAATCGGAGGCTCCCAAACACTAGGTTCAGAATGGTTGATATCGACTCTTCAACCTGGAGCAAACACTGAATACATCGTTTCGGTTAACGCCGACTCTGACTTGCCTTTGGGAACTATCATCACCATCACCATTGCAGTGGTGGGCGGAGAAGATGAAAATCAGCAACCATATCTTATAGAGCATGAAGTGAAAATAACCGCGGACATTAGACAACAAGTGGATATTAGTTTGGTTTCAGAAACCATTGATTCAAAAATGAATAGTGGCAAAGAACATCTCTTTGAACTTGAATTCGAAAGTTCATCCTCGATTGACGAGTATCTTACCGTTGTATTCGAAGGTTCTTTACTTCCTGTATGTAATGCTAAAGAAATCTCCAGTCAACACAACCTTACCCTCGTCAAATCTACTGGCTCATCACCAACATTCTACGCACTGGACTGTAAATTGTCACAGGAAAAGTTAGAAGTGACGAGTGCTACACTAGACATCGAAGTATTAAGAGGAGAAGACTCATTGTTTGAACGTACAGTTTCATTGTCCTGGGAGAAAGAGCAAACCTCCTCCAGTAACATGTTTTCCATGGGCGAAGAGACAATGTATATTGGTGGGGCAGGAATCCTCATTCTTGCAGTAGTTGTTCTCCTCGTATTATCGCGTTCCAAGAGAGAGGAAGAAGAATTGCAGCAGCAACCACAATATGTAGAAAATCAACAAACATATGGTGACCAATTTTCCTCAGAAACCCAATATGTAACTGCAGACGATAATGCTACATACCCAGCGCAAACTTTCCAGCCTTTGCCATCAGGTCCTCCTGCGAGTCAGGTTCAAACTGTATCTAGTACCTATTCTGAAACAACAACTCAGATTCAATCATTGACTGCTGCAACATCACTGCTTAGTCCCGAACCTAACACTACACAAGACAGAGTTTACGATGATGGATTCAGCAACTCACAATTGTTGAATGCTGGGTGGACCCAAGATCAGATTGATGCTAAATATGCAACTATTCCGAAGCATTCTGAACCTGCGCAGCCATTACAGAATGCCTTTGATTCACTCGGGACTGTAGAAGTTGTTGAGAACAAGGAGGTTGTTGCTCAACCAGTAATTCAGGAGGCTGAAACTGCTCAGGTGAGCGAGAACAAGGAAAACCCGACTCTTCCTTCGGTGAACTGTATCATCAGCGGCGTGGCCCTCACTGAAAATCATCAATGGAGTCAATGTGCCGAATGCGGGGGTTGGGCTGATGCGATGGCCAAGTCACAAACGAGTAATTGTCCGCGTTGTCGATTCTCATGGTAGCGACACCATCTTGAGCAGCATTCCCTACAGGGAGCCATGCAACTACCGGACCTTTGGTACGCCCTCTTCGTCCTAGTAGGTGCATTGGGCATCTTGACTTGGTTTCTCAAGAACTATACTGAGAAAATTGAGTTGATGCGTTTCTGTGCAATTCTCGGTTGCATCAGCATGTTGACATTAGTAATTTGGACTTGGACTTTGTAAGGGGCGTTGAAATGAAGATTCCTGGCATAGAAGAGCATGAACTTGCTGAAACCTATCCTGTGCGCCTACCGGTGTGGTGGGCACGATTTGGTAATGCAGGACCTCACCCTGAGGAGGGGGGAGTTAGTGGAAGACGTGTTGTTCTAAGGTTTGAGAAAAAATTCAGTCGAATTGAAAGATTCGTTCACAGTATATTTGGAGGAAACAAGGAATTACGCCGACCGCTCGACGACATGAATAGCCTATTGTGGGAACTATGCGACGGTAGTCGTAGTTTCAAGCAAATATGTCTGATGATGGATTCAACATTCCACGAAAAGGTAGCACCTGTGCAGGAAAGAACGGCGCTTGGCTTGCGCAATCTAGAACGCTTGAACTGCATGGCCGTACTTGAGGAACCCTTTGCAGGAGGATGGCCAACAGGACCCGGAGTATCGCCTCCAAATCAGAATCTACCTGTACTTGACAATGATTCGAGATTCGATTTTCAACCATTGGCCGGAGAGGATTGTGACTGGCCGGAAGAAGAATGATCATGCGTCATCCAACATCCCGCAGACTAATTCGGGAGGTCTACAGATTCGTGCAGTGGAGCCATCATCAAATATTGGCCGCTGCATTAATTTCGGTTGTTTCGACAATAATTCAGCAATTCCCTCGTTAGATACAAGAAACTCAGACAGATTCTGTCCCGGTTCGGCATCGTTAACTCTAACTAAAGATTCAGGTGAATCTTGTAGTCGTGAAAGAAGAGATAGTATAGAATCAATGTCCAAAGGATTCTCGAGATATAGCACTACATCATGCTCTTGATTTGAGGCTTCAACAAGTGCTAATGTCTGACGAGATTTAGAACAACGGGGATTATGATACAGGACTCCCATACTACTCGCACCCTACTCTCATTCACAAGGCTTGCCACAGCAAACGCATACCTATTCCATCGCTCTTCCGATCAACTGGAGCACTGGAGCGTGAGGAACAACGCGTCGCCTCTGACTCAGTGAACCATGAGCCGCCCCGATGGATGCGCCTTCCAGAGTTTCCCCCTAACAACCAAGGAGACGCATCAATGGGTGCACCTTGCAAATTTTCGTGCCAGGAATCCAAACACCACTCAGCGACATTTCCACAGATATCATGTAAACCCCACGGATTAGCAGGTTTCTGTCCAACAGCCTGTGAGGTGCCGCCAGAATTACCCGCATTCCAGACATATTGGTGAATCTCTCTATCTTGATTACCACAGTACCATTCTTCAGCAGTTCCAGCTCTAGCGGCAATCTCCCATTCGGCCTCACTTGGTAAACGAAATTCACCCTCCAAGTGCCAACCTTCCAGTCCGTTCAAATACTCAGATAACTTGCCTCCAAATTCGTTGGCTTCCATCCAATCTATTCTTTCCACTGGCCTCAATCCTGCCCCAAATCCTTCAGCGAACCTGCTCGGATTACTTTCAATGACCGTAGACCAAATACTCTGAAGAACTGGGCGCTGTGAAATCCATAATTCCTTGCTTAATTTCACAATCCGTGAAGGTGATTCGTTTGGATGGGCAGCTGGAGAATCATTGCCAACTCGATAAGTTCCACATGGAATTCTGACATATTCTTGACCCAAGGGGTCCATCCTTACATCCATTTCATTCCCGAACCCGAGTCAACCTTTGCCCGGCATTAATCAATGATGAAACCAAAGTGCTCAAGCGTTGCTCAACCTCTTCTCCCGCCAACTTACCATCTTCATCGAATGCCTCCTTCACATTACCAACCGCCAATTGTTCAGGGATGACCCAGCAGTGCAACCAACGCAAACAGATTCGCATGTGATTGAGTGTGTTTGAATTAGCCATGCCGCCCAATGTAGACATGACGGCAAAAGGCTTGCCGCCAACATGGTCCTTGTATACCCAATCCAATGTGTTCTTCATGACACCAGACATAGTACCATGATATTCAGGACTGGAGGCGATAAATGCATCACAAGAACTGGCCAATTCCTGAAATTCCTTGACATTTGCATCCTGCCAACAACCTTCTTCACCAACCAATGGTAATGGTTTCTCAACAAGATCCCAGAATTCAATCTCAGCTCCCATCTCTTCAGCCTTCTCCAATGCTAGTAGAACCAATCTACTGTTCTTCGATTCCCTACCTATACTACCCGATAACCCCAATATGCGCAATGGCTGCTCAGTCATGGCACTTGGCAGGAGTACGCATTCAAAGGTATTTGCGAAGCAACTCCTAGAAGGGAACTAAATGCGGCAATGCTTATCCCATGTTCTTTCCCGACACAAAGTGGTGCTACCTTGAATCAACCCGAAGATGACTCCGGACCGAGCACGGAAAATAGTGCAGATGACCCTTGGGCGATGGTAGATATTGACGAAGGAGTGGAAGGAGAGGTAAGCAGTGCTTTGAGTACAGAACTTCAGATGGATGAAGATTTGGAGGAAGAATCTCAAAATGAGGATGATGAGGTCGAAGGAATAATCGCCGGGGGTGAAGCGATGACCAGAGATGGTGACAATCGCGGGGCTTTAGCCTTGTTCAACAAAGCAATATCAATGGACCCTGGAGCCGAAATGGCATGGTTCAATAGAGGTGTGATTCTTGAGGCGCAAGGTGATGCGAAAAGTGCCAGGCAAGCCTTTGTCATCACCCTTGACTTGAATCCAGATCACGGCCCGGCCGCAGCTAACCTCGCAATAATACTCGACCGCATGGGTGATTCCCAAGGTGCAAAGCGATGGGCTGAAGTCGCTCTGGAGAGTTTTCCTGGGCACCATTTGTTGATGAATTTATTACAGAAAGGCGTTGAAGGCGGCATTGTTGCAGGCGCAGGTGAAACTGAAATGCGTATAATGGGTCAAGCACAGTCCTCTGAAGCGGCACCTGAAAGAGCCGAATTAGTATGGTCAGAAGATGATGTCTCTGACGCAATGGCGGCACATGGAATTAGAGATAGAGAAGCCGTTCTGGAGGAAGCAAGATTACACGATTCTGACGGGAACCTGTACCTCGACAAGGAAGAGTTGCACTCTGCTGCTGGCCTAGTAGCGGCAAAGAAGGCTGCAGTAGAAGAAGCAGAGGTTCGTTCTGCCGCAAGAATTGAAGAAACACCCGCCGAGCCTACAGGTCCCAATCTAGACGCACTTTGTGAGCAAGCCAAAGGATTGCTCAGGTCAGGAGATGCAAAGGGGTCATTGTCAATGCTGATGGAACACCTGCATGGTGCTGCTGCACAACACGCTGAGGCCTGGAGAGTCGCTGCTGGAGCGATGGCCCGATTGGATCTCAACGACAATGCAATCGATGCATTCAATCATTCACTGGGATTAGACGATTCTGATGCTTCAGGATGGTACAACCTTGGGGCAATCCATCGACGAAAGAATGAGAATATTAGGGCTCAAGAATGTTTCAGCAAGGCGCTGGAATTGAAGAGTGATTATTCGCGTGCCGCTCACAGTCTCGCCACTGCATGTCTAGAAAATGGGGACCTCGAGGGTACTTTGGAGGCTTGGAGAAAACTCTTGGAGATTGAACCTCAACACAATTCTAAGAGTGAATTCGCAAACCTGTTGGTTGAATTGGCAGAAGGTGAAGCACAGGTATTGGAGATGGTGGAAGGAATCCCACCTACGATTCCCGAAGGACCACACCTTGCTGAGGAAGCATTGCAAAACATAGATGAGGAATCTCCTCTCAAAGCGAGAGCGCTTAGTGCTGCAGGAAAACATACTGAGTCCGTACTTTGTTGGAAAGAGCTTCTGAAAGTGAACAAAGATGAGGCATCGTATTGGCTAGGTCTATCAAAAGCCCTCGTTGCAGCAGGAGATGAGGCAACTGCTGCTCGTTGTAGAAAGAAATACGAAGAACTCAGTGGAGAAATAAGACCTAGACTAGATGATGCCAATCAGTCACTCGCTTCACCAGTAATGCAAGCGGCTCCTGAACCTGTTTCCAACACTGTTTCCGAGGTTGTTGACAAACCCACACCAGCGATAAACATGGTTTCTGAGCCGGATGGTCTTCTAACTCCGATTGAACCTACAGCCAAGGTTTCTGAAGCCCCTGAACCAGAACCACAGGTTGATCTCTCCAAAGTTGCTATGGACGCCAAAGAAAAGGTCGCTGCTGAGAGCCAGAAGGTGATTAGTACCACCTCTACAGCTGTCGCTAATCAAGATGTGGAATGGTACAACAAGGGCCTGGGGTTACTCGCTGACAAGAAGTACAGTCAAGCATTATCATGTTTCGACAAGGCTCTGCCAATGTTCACCCATGATGATTCCATGATTATTCGCATTCTCAATGCACGAGGAAACTGTTTCTACTATCTAGAGGATTATCCGAAATGTATCGAAAACCATCACAAAGCCATGGTCATTGATCCAGTTTCTATGTCCGGTGCGACGCTGTACAATATGGGTACTGCCTATGGTGAGATGGAGAGATATGAAGATGCAATTAAGTGCTTTGAACAATCAATACCGCGTGGACTAACCAAGGAGCAACAGAAACTCGCCAAAGAGCAGGTCCGTCGATGCAATCTGCTCAACAAAGAGA